>JAHQVQ010000426.1 GCA_019634305.1 Flammeovirgaceae bacterium
AACTAGCCTTAGATAATAAGAAAAGAAAATATGAGCATAAAATAAACAATAATGTCAGTGTTGGTAATTTAAAAAATAATGTCGTCAAAATCTTTATCTATCAGGATCCAAAGGTTATTCTTGAACAGTTAGTTACACTGTTTTTAAAGTCTACTGAAGCTTTTAGGCCAAATAGAAAATATGAAAGAACTAAACCTAAAATGTATAGAGGGAAATACAGGACTTTTACTAATTACAGGAGGGCTGTCTAATACTTAATGTTGCTCCCTTAACCATTGAAAGAACCCGGTTATGGAGCAGGCGTTGATATAAGAATCATTGTAATAGCTCAAAATTTGTGCATTAGCCGGGTCTAATCCAGCCAATACATTCACCCGATATCGCCCATGAGCTGAAGGAAAATAACGGGGCTCTTTACTCCAAATATAAGTACGATAGCTACCCTGTACAAAATGAGCTGTATCCAGAAAAAGTAAATCTGTATCTCCTAAAGCTGCATTTTTCAAAGCAGGAAACAGTTCTTTTTCCTTAAATTCTTCCTGCTTTTCAAGCCATTCTTCTACCTGCTTGCCACCCGGAAAACTATTACTCTTCCGATATTTAATCTTTAATGCTTTAAGAAAAACCCGGATACTCTCACGCTACGATCAAGACCAGTATGTTCTAGAATCCATTCCCTCAATTCACGGATAGAACCCGGTAACATATCAGAAACAGCCGTTTCAATCTGGTTTTGAAATGGTAAAAGACTGGATACAGGACGATAATAATTCACCTGCCTCAACTGCGCCAATCCGCCTTCATTATACAGACGTATCACTGAAGTAACCGTGGCTGGACTACAATCTAAAATCTGTGCACATGCCTTGCGACTAAATCCCTTATATAATAAATAAATCATATGCATACGTTCTCTAACTATTGCAGATTTATGTTTTTTTCTTTCGATATTTGCTGTATGAGCATCGGTTTTGCTGATTCTCTAAGCCGACACGGAGTGGGAAGCATAATTTAATGGTTTTGTCACTTTAAAATTAATGCTTCCTTTTTTTGTTTAATCACTAAAATCTAAAATTTCTTCACCTACTTTTATATTAACAATTTCAGTTTGTGACGTGGAGAACTATAATCAGGAAAGTAAAGTTTAAAGCAAATTTTACTTTCTTCTTCTTAAAGTGGTTGTTCCACCGATCCAACAACCTACATCTATTGATTCTCCTTCCTTAAAACCTTCGGTAAAAATTTCCTCAATGCTTGGGAATTGAGCCATGGCAGTCTTCATTTTATTTTGGCTTCCTGCCATTTTATACATATCATAAGCAGCTAGGTAGATTAATCTCTGGGATACGGGTTTTGTCCCCTTACAGTTATTATTGGAAGTCATGTATAAATCGCCAACAAAAGTATACGCTTCTGTAGAATTACCTGCATCTAGTTCAACCGCTTTAAAGGCGTTATTTCTGGCTTCAGATTTCCTCCCTACCACGCTCAATAATTTGGCGTTTTCTAATAAATAGTTCGATTTTTTTTCAGGTCGGTTTTCTTTTTCCAATGCTTTTTCATACCAATCTATGGCAGTTTCAAAGTCATTGCTTAAAGCATATTTTTTGGCTATTGTTCTAGCCAAACCAGCCTTTGGGTCTGATTGGTAGACTCCTTCCGCAGCTACTAAAAATAATGGATCATCATAACATTCCGCTTTTATCAAATATCTAAGTGCTCTTTTACTTATTCTAATATCTTCCGGATGTTCCTTTAATTCAGAACCAATCCGTTTGTTTATCATTTCACAGTCAAATTTTATCACTTTGTTAAGTATGTCATCAACTTTATTTTCAGCCTCATTCCAGGCTTCTAAATCGTCCTTATCCAAAGCATTTTCTTTATTAAATTCTATTATTGAAATAATTTGTTCATGATAGTTCAAAACCTCTTCTTCAGATAATTTTCCTGTTTGTTTCAATAAACTTACTGTTGCCATAAAATACTGCAGATTTATTCTACTTGTTTTATTACCCCTTTTTTCTATTATTTCCTTATAAAGATTAAATAGTGTTTCGTAATTTTCCTTCCCTCTGCTTGCTAGAAATGGGTACGCTTTTGATCCTTTTCGCTCAAGTACTTCTGGATCATCTCCAAAATATTCTAATCTATTATCAAATAAATCTAAAATCTTGTTTTGTAATTCTATTTTTCTTTCTTTATCATTAGTTTGTTTTAACAAGTGGTTATAAACCTTGTAACCATTAATATAAATGGATTCCTGCACGTATGGAATATTTTCCAAAAGCCAATCAAGGTTGGGTTCCGCCTCCGCCCAAAAGTCTTTCCCGTAATTAAATCTATCAGAATAATATTGAAATTTCTTTTTACCATCATCTTTGTTGTCACCCCAACAATAGCCGAAATCATCACAATTTTTCGCATCTGGATGAGGACTCTTCTCAACTGCCATCAGGAGTTTATTCTCCTCCTGAGCGTAACAAACTAATAAATTATAGATGCTAAATAAAATGATGGAAACTAAACAAATTAATTTTTTCATTGTACTTCTATTAAGATGATTAATCATACAAGTACAATATAAGCTTGCAAAGTTTTATGATGATGAACCTATGATTATAAAAAGGTTGCAATTGATTGAGAAGTTGAAAGGTATAAGTAAGTTTATCCAGGAATACTGAAAAGTCATACTTTCTTTGAGTATTAGAATAACTACACTTGCTAAATAACCTAAAGCGGTAGCTACGTAAAAAAGGTATCCTACTGTACCGGGAATAAAGGACTTTTCTATTTTAATTAAAATAATCAAATTTAAAAGCAACAAAGCATTCTGCATAAAATACCCTTTTCAATATCAAAAAAATAGTAACAAAGCCCTAATAGCGGTGAATTATGTAATAATCCTAGTTTTTTTGAACGAAAGACTGGTTATTAATCTAATTTCCTAGAAAATTCCTGAGCATTGACAACTCAATTATTAATAGGCATCCCTATTAATAATTAATTAACCACTTTAATTTATGTTTTATCAGTTTTTTAGGTTCTTTTGTTGAAGTATGATTTGGAATAATTGAGGTATGAATTGGAAAAAAAATAGTGATGATGAATTGGTGAAATATATTATTAAAGGTGAAGAGAAGGCTTTTCAAACTTTATTTGAAAGGTATTTCTTTAGGTTGTGTGATTTTGCATATAAATTTTTAAATAATGAATTCCAATGTGAGGAGGCAGTATCAGATGTGTTTATGAATATCTGGCTAAAAAGGGATACTTTAAAAAAAGACATCAAAGTAAAGCATTATCTTTTTATTGCAACAAGAAACCAATCCATTAGTATTTTAAGAAAAGAGAAAGAAATTTCTAAGAATATTGAGAACCTGACACTATCTGAAACACCAAAAGTTAATCAGACCTTGGACGAAATTAGTTATCGGGAGCTCGAAAATGAAATTGAAAAAATAGTAAACCAACTTCCAGAGCAAAGACAAATTATTTTTAGGTTAAACCGTTTTGAAGGACTTCGCTATAAGGAAATAGCAAAAATCTTATCAATCTCTCCAAACACAGTTCAAAACCAAATGGTAGAAGCCATTAGACATATATCAAGCAAATATCCCAAAATTAAATCTGAATGGGAATTAGCTCATATTGTCCTTACCGTCATAATTCCTTAACGGCTCCAGAGTTTTTGTTAATAATTTTGTAACATTTTTAAGTAGTAGATTACCTAGAAGAGCTGCGTCCTATATATAGAAAGATATGAAAAAGACTGAATTTTTTACATTAGTTACAAAGCGATTTTCAGATGAGCTATCGCCAGAGGATAATGATAAACTTGAAGAAATGCTAAAGGTGAAGAAGAACCGGGAGAAGTTTATCTTTTTAAAAAAGAAATGGGATAAGGTTTCTGATACAATCAGTAATGAAAGGTTTTCTCTTATGAGAAGTCATAATATGTTAGTAGAAAAAATTAAAAAACATGAACCTGATTTTGGATTGGAAGATAAAAAAATAGAAAATACTCCAATTTTCAAGTTAAAAAAGCTAAATCTTTATTTATCTGGTGTGGCTGCTTCGATAATTCTTTTAGGCATAATTTTTTTCTATGGATTACAGTTGGAACAAAATAGAGATGATCAAGCAAGTTTTGAGGTTATTGATAAAATAACAATACCAGGTCAAAGAAATACAATTAAACTAGCTGATAATTCAGAGGTAATATTAAATGCAGATAGCAGATTAACTTTTAAAAGACCTTTCCAAAATAAACTGAGAGAGTTTGATTTGGAAGGTGAAGGTTATTTTAAAGTTGAGAAAAATCACCTGGCTCCTTTTAGAGTCCATTTTAATGGTTTAACAGTGGAAGTTTTAGGAACTGAATTTAATATCAACACTTACTCTAATTTTAATACATCATTTGTTTCTTTAGTTGAGGGAAGTATAAAAATCCTAAGCAGCTCTGATAGTTTGCTTTATCAACTAAAACCGGGAGAACAGTTAAAATACAATCATTTAACTGAAAAATTTGAAATACAATCATTTGACTTACTTACAACCGTGGGTTGGAAAGATGACATCTTAGTGTTTAATAATGAAAGAATGGAGGATGTTTTGAAAATACTTGGGCGACATTATGGAGTCAATTTCAATGTGAAAAATCCAGCAATTTTAAACTGCCAAATTAAAGCGGATTTTAAACATAAACCATTAAATATTATATTGGAGTCTATCAAATATGCAGGGGAATGGGAGTTCTCACAATTAGAAAACAATAACTACACTTTACATGGCCGTGGATGTAATTAAAAATTAAACTAAATAAAAACTATATGCCATAATATTGTACACAACTATTATTACATAAAAAAAACCCCCAAATGGGAGCTTTAGAATTAGATTAATCTCGGTACAGAGCTAAAACACCCGCCAGTGTTAAATTCTCTGGGTTACCTATTATTGTCTTAACACCACTAAATGCTAATACACTTATAAAGTTATGAATTTTTTTCTACAAACGTTTAAATACCTAATGCGGTTTTTTATTTTAGGAACTGTTCTTCAATGTTTTCTATTTTCCTTAATCTTTGCTGAGTCATCTGCTCAACACAAGAAGCTGGAAGAGATATCAATTTCGATTTCGGAAAATAATATCTCTTTAGAAGAAGCCTTTAGTATGATTGAAGGGGAAACAGGATTGAAGTTTAGTTATATAAAATCAAGAATTCCTTTAAAGGAAAGATTAGAGGTTGCTTCCCCTGAGGATCTGAGATCATTTTTAGAAATTCTGGCCAACCATTATAAGCTGAATTTTAAAAGAATCAATGATCAAATTATCGTTAAAAAAGTCAAGAAAGTAAAAAGGATTGAAGAAATCTTTATTATCAATGAAATAAAGGTTTCAGGAAAAGTTACTGAATTTGAGTCAGGTGAACCTCTTGTTGGGGCATCCATTCAGGTGAAAGGGACAAATCTTGGAACTATAACAGATATTGATGGAAATTTTAACTTGTCCATTCCTGAAGATTCTGAAACACTGATGGTGAGTTACATTGGATATCAGCCTAAGGAAATAGAAATTGGTAATCAGACCAATTTTGAGATAGCCTTATTACCAGATACAGAGACTTTAAGTGAAATCGTGGTGGTAGGTTACGGAACATCAACAAAAGAGAGTTTCAATGGTGCCGTTTCAAAAACAGACAGTAAGAAGCTTAATAATTATTCCTCCGCCAATTTTGAACAGTCTATGGCAGGACTAATGGCTGGAGTACAGGTACTTGGAAATAGCAAGAACCCTGGTGATAATTCAGTCATCCAGATTCGAGGGTTAAATACTTTAACTGCCGGTACTTCCCCCTTAATTGTAGTAGATGGCAATCCATTAACAGAGGGAACTTCGTTCAGTTCCATTAATACCAATGACATTGAGTCGATAAATATTTTGAAAGATGCTGCCTCAGCAGCAATATACGGCTCCAGAGCATCTAATGGTGTAATTTTGATAACAACCAAGAAAGGTAAGGATGGCTCTCTCAAAGTTTCCTATAATGGGTATGTAGGTGTGCAGCAGCGAATAGATAAATTTGAGCTGGCCGATGCCTATGGTGCAGCACAATTCGATTACGATGCAAGGAACTTTGGTTATATCTCTGGAGGTCCCGGAAGAAGTATTACCGATAATAACGATACCAGAGATGCCAATGGTGGAGGAAAGCGAAGCCGAATTCCAACACACCTTGCAGATTATGTCAATGGTGTGCCAGGTCTTACTAATACGAACTGGACAGATGCCGTGTTCAGAGATGCATTGCAACAAAGTCACCATTTAAATTTGGGAGGGGGGACTGGTAAAACTGACTATTCAGTTTCTTTTGGATACCTGGATCAGGATAACATTATAGTAGATTCAGATTATAAAAGATATTCAAGTAATATCCGATTAAATTCTCAAGTAAATGACAGAATTAGATTTGGTATTAATTCTAATATTTCTTTTTCCAATGCTAATCCGACAGGAGAGGCAGCATGGTCAAGAAGTAGAATAGGGCGAAGACAACAAGCAGATCCTGCATTTTCCATCATTTTAATGCAACCCTTTTACCCTATATATAATTCGGATGGTTCCTATGCAATTGCAGCCCAATTAAATGACAACAATGAAAATTGGGATGGGCCAATTTCTGAAAATACGATAGCCCAAGCTGGACTCTCTGATTTCACTAGAGATGAATTCAGAGTTTTTGGCAATACTTATTTAGAGATTGAGCCAATAGATGATCTTATCTTTAAAACCTCATTTGGTGGAGATTTCAATACCAAAGAGGAAGAATACTTTGGACCATCAACTTTTGGAGATTATCGTACTCCTGTGGCTAACAACTCTACACAAGCAGCAAATTATAATAGCAGAAGGGAAAATTTTATCAACGAAAATATTTTAACCTACAAAAAAAGTATTAAGGCTCACAATTTTGATGCATTATTTGGTTTTAGCTATCAACAGGAAGTAAGGCATCTGACAGACCTTGAAAGTAGGGATTTTGCAGATGATAATATAAGAAATATTGGAGGGGCGACTTCTTCTACTTCGGTATTTAATAGGAGTAAATGGGCATTGGTGTCTTATTTTTCCAGATTGCAATATGAATATGATGCACGATATTCTTTATCCGCTTCATTAAGAAGAGATGGTTCTTCTCGTTTCGGTGCCAATACCAAATATGGTACTTTCGCCTCCTTGTCAGCAGGATGGACCTTGAGTGAGGAATCATTTTTTCCACAGAACAATACACTCACTTTCACCAAACTTCGAGCAAGTTGGGGGCAAACTGGAAATAACCAAATAGGTGATTTTGCTTCTATTGCCCTTGTCTCACCTGATAATTATGTGATAGATGGAAATTTGACACCGGGTGTTTACACCAGAACTTCACCAAATGCAGATTTGTCATGGGAGACAAATTCAGCTGTTAATTTTGGCCTTGATTTAGGTTTCTTCGACAACAAGTTATTATTAACTGCAGAATATTACAATTCAGTTACTACTGATTTACTATTGGATGTTCCTGTTCCTCAGCAATCTGGTTTCTCTGAATCACTACAGAATGTCGGTGAATTAAAGAACAAAGGGTTTGAATTAGAGCTGATTGGCCGTGGATTTAGTCTTGGGGAGGTTCAACTTGGTTTCAATACTAATTTCACTACAAATACCAATGAGGTTCATGCTTTAGGAGAAGGACAAGAGCAGATTATTTCAAGTAACGGAGGAATGGGTTTTATTACCAAGATTGGAGAGCCAATATCACAGTTCTATGCCTATGATATTATTGGGGTTTATAAATCTCAGTTGGAAATTGATAACGATAATATTACACCATTAAGTGGAACTGAGGTGGGAGATTATATTGTCAGGGACGCAAATGGTGATGGGGTGGTTACACCAGATGACCGGGTTCCACTAGGAGATTACAATCCTGAATTTATTTATGGCTTTGGGTTCAACCTGACTTATAGAGCATTTGACTTAAATGTCCAGTTCTATGGATTAGAAGGAAGAAAAGTCTCCGATAGGATGTTGTATTATGCAGAAAGTGGAGAAGGATTCTTTGTTCCTTCTCAATACTATATGGAAAACTATTTCAATGAAAGTAATCCAGAAGGATTTTTTAGGAGGCCAGATTTTTCTAGTTTTTCATCTGCAGGAAGGTTAACAAGGTCATCTGATTTATCGGTATATGATGGGGACTATTTTAGATTGAGAAGTTTGCAATTAGGCTATAATCTACCTTCAAATTTAACTGACAAAATATCTCTGGAAGCTGCAAGAATTTATGTAACAGCCAACAATTTATTCAATATAACTAAATACAGGGGATATAATTCTGATGGATTGGATACCAGTTCAAATGAGAGTCAAACACTTACCAGAGGATTTATTCCTTCCACAAGCCCTTTGACCAGATTCGTAGCTCTTGGTGTAAATATTAAATTTTAATAAAGGCATGCTGCACATATAGTAATAAAACAATGAAAGTAATTAATTGCTTTAAAAAAAAATAAAATGAAAATAAAATTAAAAATAATACTGATAGCTATTATTTCATTGGCTTCAGTGTCTTGTTCCGAAAAGCTTGACTTAGTTCCAATTACACAAAAGTCGGCAGCAAATTTTTACTCAAATGAGCAGGAAATAGAAACTGCCGTAATTGGGGTATATGCACAATTACAAAATAACGGACTCTATGGGTTAGATTTGATAGGAGTAGGGGAAATCCCAGCCGAAGATTCCTTTGAAGAAATTGCGGCAAATGATGGTGGTAGGTTTGGTCAATTAGATGACTTTTCTACGAATGCTGGAAATGACCTGGTTGGCGATATTTGGAGGGAATCTTATGAAGGAATCCAACGAGTGAATGTGGTTCTCAACCGTATTGATGATATTGAATTCGAAGAAGCTACAGTAAAAACAGCTAGAAAAGGCGAAATGAAGTTTGTTAGAGGCTTGTTATATTTCAATTTGGTGAGGTTATACGGAGATGTACCAATAGTGCTGGAAGAAACAACCAATCCATCGGAATACTTCGGACAGGAACGGAACCAGGCTTCTGACATATATGTTCAGATTGAATCAGATTTGAAGGAAGCAATTCAATTCCTTCCAACCTCTAAATCCTCTGGCCGACCATCAAAAGAGGCTGCTCTGGCATTATTAGGAGATGTACAAATGACTCAGGGAAAATATTCTGAAGCAGTTAACCAATTGGCTTCGGTAGTCAATTCTGGAGTGTATAGCCTTATGTCATCTACCTCACTAATATTTGGAAAAGCCAATGAAGGCAATTCGGAAATATTATTTGAAGTGCAATACGAGAGTGGAGTAAATGGAAATAGTGAAGGAGAATCTGCTGCTTCTCAATTTAAGCCATCCGGTACCACTGCTAATGCTAAAGGGCACAATCTGCCATCCACAGATTTTGTAAATCTATTTGAAGCAAATGACAGTCGAAAAAACGATTTTGTTGGCTTAGATGCTACAGCTAACCCATTTTTCTACTCAGCAAAGTATGAAGTTTCACAAACAGGTCCTGATGATGGTAGCACCAACCACATAGTAATCCGATATGCCGATGTTTTATTGAAATATGCAGAGGCACTTAACGAAACTGGTGGAGCCGATGTAGCCAAATACCTGAATATGGTAAGAAATCGGGCAGGTTTAGAAAATACAACAGCGACAACCCAGGAGGAATTGAGAAAGGCAATAACCATGGAACGTAGGTTAGAGTTCATTGGAGAGGGGCATCGATGGTTTGATTTGAAAAGAACTGGAAAAGCTATTGAAACTATGAATGCCTGGTTTTCATCGAATGATATTAATGTCACCATCTCAGCTAAAAACCTCTTTCTTCCTGTGCCACAAAGCCAAATTGATACCGACCCGGCAATTGTTCAAAATCCAGGTTACTAATTATTTTTATTAATGGGATAGTCTTTTAAAACAGGCTATCCCACTTTAAAATTTCTAATAATGTTTGCAAAAATTTTAATTCTGCTGGCAGTTTGTATAATGCTGACAGCTTGTAATATCAATCCTCCTGTGAAAGGGGAGGAACAATTGACTAAAAACAAACCTGGAATAGAATACTTGCTAGAAAAACTTGGAGATGCAAAAAATGACAAAGTGATAGTGATCGCCCATAGGGGTGATTGGAGAAATGCGCCAGAAAATTCTTTACAGGCGATTAAAAATTGTATAGATATGGGGGTTGATATGGTTGAAATTGATGTGAGAATGACTAAAGACTCCATTTTGGTGCTGATGCATGATGATACCATTGATAGAACTACAACTGGTAAAGGAAAAGTCAGTGATTGGTCTTATGATTCTTTGCAGAACCTTACTTTAAGAAATGGCACTTTGCATCCTACAGAACACAAAATACCTACTCTAAAAGAAGCTATGAATGTAGCAAAAGGATCCATTTTAGTTAACCTTGACAAATCGGAGGATCATATTAAGGAAGCATATAATTTGTTAAAAGAGACTGGCACTGTAAAACAGGCCATTTTCAAAGGGAAAAAAAGCTATGGTGAGGTAAGGGAAAAATATGGGAATCTTTTAGATAGTATTATCTATATGCCAATTGTTAAATACCAAAGTGGTGTGGCAATGGAATATGTGACTCAATTCATTACTTCTTATCAACCTGTGGCATTTGAATTAAACTATGATAAAGAAAGCAGTAATTTATTTCAACTTATTTTTACTATAAAAGCAAACAATTCCAGGCTATGGACTAATTCACTTTGGCCAGAACAATGTGCAGGTCGGCATGATGACAGAGCGGTAATTAATCCTGATTCAGCTTGGGGAGTATTAATTTCAAATGGTGCTAATATGCTTCAGACGGATCGTCCTCAGCTTTTATTAAATTATCTTCGAGAAAAAGGACTGCACGAATAACCGTTCAGGCTTTATTTCCAAATTTTATAAAACGGACAAAATAGATCGCTTTACTAACCCAATCAGACAAACTTATAAATAGTATATTTCAAAATCCCATAATTATGAAAAAACTAATTCTAATATTTTCAATAATTTTCATTTCCACTTGTCAAAATATAAAGCAGGTTAAAATTGAGGAAAAAGCAGCCAGGTTTCAAACCCCTCTGGAAATGATTGAGTGGATAAAAGCACCTACAAAGGATTACGTAATGACAGTAGCTCACAGGGGAGACTGGAGAAATGCCCCAGAGAATTCCATCAAAGCAGTAAGTAATTGTGTCGATTTGGGTGTAGAGATAGTAGAAATTGATGTTCGAATGACAAAAGACAGTGCCTTGATTGTGATGCATGATTTAACTTTAGAAAGAACTTCTACAGGAAAGGGTAAAATAGCTGATTGGCCTTTAGATAGTCTTCTTACCTTGAAATTAAAAAATGGTGCTGGGATGAAAACAGGTCATAAAATACCCACCCTTAAAGAAATGATGATTTTTGTAAAGGATAAACCAATTCTGCTAAATCTTGATAAAGCATGGAATTATTTGCCCCAGACATATGAAATTTTAAAAGAAACCGGAACCGTTCAACAAAGTATTTTTAAAGGAAACGAGCCTTTACCTAAAATGAGGGAAAAATGGGGAAGTTACATGGATAGCATCCTGTACATGCCCATGGTATGGCCTGAAACTTACAGTATTTACAATAGAGATTCAATAATAACTCCTATTGAATACACCAAAGGATTTTTTGAGAACTTCCATCCGTTGGCTTTTGAAGTTATCTTTGATAAAGAAGATTCACCTGTTTTGGAGGCTGTTAACTATTTAAATCGAAAAGGAACAGCTGTATGGATAAATACCCTTTGGCCAGAATTGTGTGCGGGTCATCACGATGAGGTAGCAATTGAAAATCCTGATGCCCATTGGGGATTATTAATTTCTAAGGGAGCAAATATTCTTCAAACTGACCGACCTCAACTTTTAATAAAATATTTAAAAGGGAAAAAACTTCATCAATAGAGAAAGACAAAAAATTAATTTAGAACTAGTAGAAATAATAACCCAATTAATGGTGAGCTACTTATTGAATTGTATACTTTATTTAAAAAAGTATAATCGTTTTAAGGGAATGGGTGCACGTCAAACTTCCCGTTTTGATAATTCAAAACTCTATTGAATCGCTCTGAGAGCAATTGCTTATCCGCAAAAAAGGAAGTTTGTCGTACACCCAGGGAATCAAACTTTTAGTTATTGCCTAATAACCTGCATGAGACTATTGTTTTTAAAAATGGATTTCACATTTTTCTCTCCCATTTTTTTTATCTCATTTTTAAAAACTAACTTCATTAAGTTTCTTGTATCCAACAAGTGATTGGAATGAATGCCTAGTTTTATTAAAAATTCTGTTGTAGGACTTTTCTGATCATGGATTATTTTACTTAAATAACCTTCTGAAATAGACAGTTCAGCTGCAAATGGTTTTTGTTTCATTTTCAAGGCACTCAGGTATGCCTTCAAAAAATGGCCGAATGAGCTTACATGCTCATCAGACGTTTCATCTGAATTCATTTGCATTAGTTCTTCCCTTAGTTTAATTACTGATAGAAATCGTTCTTCATCTATTGTAATTCCTTCTGTTTTCCTTTTTGCCCTTAGTTTGAAAAAAAGATTACTTATCTTCTCATCCAAATCATTCAATTCTACTTTATAAATATTTTCAGGATATATCTTTTCCATAAAATTCTTTAATTATTTTTTTTAGTGCCAATTCTTCAACAAACATTTTTGGAGTACCACCAATAGCTATAAATCCATATTTTTCCCTATAAATAGGAATCAGCTCTGTTTTTGCCACTAGATTCACAGCTGCCAAATCATTAAATTTTTCGTAAGCTTTGTTGCATGCGTAGGCTATAAGACAACCTGCAATTCTTTCAAATTTTTTATCCCTGCCAACATTTTCCTTAGAAGATTCCAATAATTCTATCGATATCCTAAATTCCTGATCAAATTCTGTCAGCGACATTAACCCTAGAGTAGTTTTAATATCCTCTTTCAAAATCAACCTGAAAATATTTTCCTCCTTAGACCAGTCAAACCCAAATCTTTTAGAATCCTTATTACTCCATTTCGGATAGGGTTCTATTTGGACTGAATGTTCCTTATTATTGGACTTTTCTATTATATACCTATAACTGCAAATATAACAAAATAATTTCCTATTTGGGAAATTATTTACTAAGTCTAAAATTTAGCGTTAATACCAAAAGCGTAATCTATAAGTCCAACCACAAGAGCTGTGGAAGAATATAAAAATCGAAAATCTTGGTTCAATCTTATGAAGACTTTTACTTAACATAATATAAATTATCATCTTTTAAAATATTGAAATAATTATAGTTTTTATTCGAATATTTATATTATTAGTTTGACTGATTTTTCGGGAAAATTAATTTTTAATAAAATTGCCCCACGGTTTTTTATGGTTCCCAACCAGTGAAATTAATGAGCTATGTTTTTTAAAAAACCAATGCTAGGGGCAAAAAAATATTCTCCACCTTTCATAGAAATAAATCCTCCAAAATCAAAATCATTTTTATTATTATAAGATTTAGGCCATTTTTGACTTCCTTTATCTCCTTGACCAA
>JAHQVQ010000427.1 GCA_019634305.1 Flammeovirgaceae bacterium
CAGCTGAAGCATGGATTTTAGCGGGTGGTGCTCATCATACTTGTTATAGCCTTTCATTAACCACAGAATATTTGGAAGACTTTGCTGAAATGTTTGATATAGAAACTTTAGTGATAGATAAAAATACCAATATTCGGGATTTTAAAAACCAGATCAGATGGAACGAAGCCTATTATCACCTAAGTCAGGGATTTATGGGATAAGTCACTTTTTTATAAATGAGAAATTTCACTTTCTTGAAATAAAAGTGGTGGCCAATCAATCGGAATTACAATCTCACAACATAATCTACCCATTTATAAGGATATGAAAGTTATTAATAACAATGTAAATTTACATTCATAGGTAAAAAAATCACAATTCTGATTTTTCATTTTCATATTTGAAACTGCTTCTCTGAATTTCAGGGAAGCAGTTTTTATGTTTTGGCTTAATTGACAGAATAAATCAGAAGTGGAAAACTTTAAAATTGGCTGTATAAAATATTATTTTTTACCAAAATCCCTCTCAAAATCTAATTTTGAGAGGGATTAGCATTATTTTATCAAAAAAATTGGTTTAAAGGTCACAATTCTTTTTTACGATAAAAAGAAGAAATACCCACATTAATGCCAAAAAATTGGAGTTTTATCAAGATTTTTAAAATTTTTTTACAGAAATAGTTTTTTTTAAAAAATTTATTGATTTCTCGAAACTACTTCCGATTTGCAGAGAGACATAAAGTAAGGACTAAATCAGAACTAACAACGTTACTACCGGAAATATGTTAATCTACAAATGAAATTTAAAATTGTTCTGTTTTCGGGTATTCTCCTGTTTTTTTTGGGAGTAATATCTTTTATTTTTTGGCAACAAGAATTGAAGTATATTCAACCTACACCAAAACCTGCCAATTTAGTAAAAATTGAAATTGGAGATTCGATTTCAATTCCTGAATTTGACTTTACCAGCCAAAAAATATTTATCCACTTCTACAATTATAGCTGTCCTTGTTCAAGATTTAATATAAAGGAATTTCAATCCCTAGTCCGTAAATATTCAGGTCAGGTAAATTTCATTGCAGTCTTACAAACTACAAAGGAAGATGAAGGTGCAGTTAAAGAATTTAAGGAAAAATACAATTTAGGTATTCCAATATTAGAGGATCCAAAAGGAAAAATTGCCAAAACTTTAGGAGTTTATAGTACTCCTCAGGCAGTTGTTTTGGACGAAAATAAAATATTCTATAAAGGGAATTACAACAAGGCCAGGTTTTGTTTATCATCAAACACAAAATTTGCGGACTTGGCATTAAATGCTTTAGTAAATCAACATGAACCACCTGAATTTCCAGAATTAGCAACCATTGCTTATGGATGTGAGTTGCCATCAAATTCGCTACAGACAGATTCAAAAATTATCTCATTATTTAACTTTTAAAGTATGATTACTAAAGAAGAACTTAAACCGTTTTTTGCGGAAATTTATACTGAATCCAATAAAGTAATAGAGTTTTTACTTTTAGGATTTTTTATTTTTGGCATAGGTATATCCTTTATATTTGAGACCTATTTAGTAGGTTTTGGAGTAGGAACCTTAGCCATTTCCCTCTATTTTATATCTAAGTTTTTGTTTAAAGGGACTAACATTAATCAGTATATTGCAAGTTTGGTTGCCGGAATTTTTATGGCCCAATTTATTTATCAAATGCATGGGCTTTTCGAAATGCATTTTACAGCTTTTGTTGCAGTAATAGCACTGATTACCTACCAAAATAAATTTGTATTTATTCCGCATTTATTATTCGTGGTGGTTCACCATTCCCTATTTGCCTATATTCAGTATATAGGTGTAACCACAGATAATGAATCTTATCAACAAATCTATTTTACTCAATTAGATTATATGGATTTTCAGACTTTTATTTTCCATGCGGGCATTTATGCTTTAGCTATTGTTTTGGGGATGATTTACGCCAATAATCTGGAGAAAAAAACTATTGAAAATGCAAAAAACATTCTCGATTTAAGTAAAACAGATGAGCGGACAATGGTAAATATAGAATTTGCCAAATTAATAACAGAAGGTGATCTTAATTCTCAATTCCAACCAATTGAAGATGATACTTTAGGGATGGCATTATTAGGAATGAGAGAAAATTTAAGAGAGGGGAAAAAGCGTGAAAGTGAAGAGAAATTTATCAATATTGGTATTGCTGAAACAAGTGAGATTTTGCGGAATAATGCTGGAGATTTAGAGGAACTTTCTTTCAAATTGATTTCCTTTCTGGTAAAGTATCTGGAATCTAACCAGGGTGGAATATTCCTTTTGGATGAGAAAGAAATGGATCTCGAACTAAAGGCATGTTATGCATATGATCGAAAAAAATTTCTGGAGAAGAAAATAGGAAAAGGAGAGGGGTTGGTAGGACAATGTTTCTTGGAAGGAGATGTAATTGAGTTAACGGAAATTCCTGATGATTATGTAAGTATCACTTCAGGCTTAGGAGAGTCCAAACCGGCAAATCTTTTATTGGTTCCAATAAAAAATGATCAGGTAATAGAAGGTGTTTTGGAAATAGCATCTTTTGCTCAACCAGAAAGATTTAAAGTAGATTTCCTTATTAAAATATGTGAAAATATTGCAGGTACAGTTACTTCATCGAGAATAAATGCTAAAACAAAAGGTTTATTTGAGAAATCCAAAGAACAAGCTCAGAAGTTGGTAGAACAAGAAGAGGAGAGAAGACAAAACATGGAGGAATTAACTGCTTCACAGGAAGAGTTACAAAGAAAATCAAATGAATTCGAAATAAGATTAGAGACTTTAAATACCAGTGGAATTGGAACTATAGAATTTGATCTGAGTGGGAATATTTTGGAAGCAAATGATTCTTATTGCAAGATGCTGAATTATAAAAAGGAAGAGTTGGTTGGTAAACACCATAGAACTTTGGTTGATAGCGGTTTTGCCAGGAGCAGTGAATATAAAAAATTCTGGAAAGATTTAACACAGGGAATTGTACAAAATGGGCAATTCAAAACCCTTAATAAATCAGGACAGCCAGTTGAATTAATTGGAACTTATTCCATAATGAGAGATATTCATAATAAAATTATAGGAATCCAAAAATTTGCTTTCAACACTACTCTCGTTTTTGAAAATCGGGAAAAAGCGTAATAGAAATTGAATTTGATAAATTAAAGGCTCTTCAGCAATGCTGAAGAGCCTTTTCTGGTTTAAAACTATACTTTTGGAGAATGTTTTTTCTTGAAATCTTCAATCATTTTTCGACTTTCCTTTTTCTGTTGGATGAGTATTGCTATGACTTTACTGACTCCAGCCAGACAAAGAATGATAAGGGCTATTAGTATAATTTTCATTTTTTGCCTCTTCTGGCTTAAGTATAAGCATCGCGTCTACTTAAGTTTAACTAATAAATTAAAGTTTTTAACTTTCCTAACACAAAATCGCCAAAGATTAGGTCAACCCTACTGATTTCCAACAATTTCCCCTACTTTTGCACCTTCAAATTAAAAAGGCTATTTACAAAAAAATTATGATATCAGCTAATAACGTTTCGCTACAATACGGCAAAAGGGTTTTATTCGATGAGGTAAATATAAAGTTTACGGGAAATAATTGCTATGGCGTAATTGGAGCAAACGGTGCAGGAAAATCAACTTTTCTAAAAATATTATCAGGTGAAATTGCCCCAAATTCTGGAAATATAACACTCGAGCCCGGAAAGCGAATGGCTGTTTTAAAGCAAAATCACTTTGAATTTGATGAAGTTCCGGTATTGGAAACAGTGATGATGGGGCATTCCCATTTGTGGAAGATCATGAAGGAAAAGAATGATATTTATGCCAAACCAGATTTTTCTGAAGCTGATGGCATTAAAGCATCAGAATTGGAAGCAGAATTTGCCGAAATGGATGGGTGGAATGCAGAATCGGATGCTGCTGCTATGTTGAGTGGATTGGGCATTGTAGAAGCGGATCATTATAAATTATTGAAAGAATTGAATGGTACGCATAAAGTAAGAGTATTATTGGCTCAGGCGCTTTTTGGGAATCCTGATATTCTTATTTTGGATGAACCTACTAACGATTTGGATATTCAGACTGTGACCTGGCTGGAAGATTTCCTACTCGATTTTAAAAATACGGTGATTGTAGTTTCTCACGATAGGCACTTTTTAGATACTGTTTGTACACATATTGCTGATATTGATTTCAGAGCGATTAAAGTTTATACAGGGAATTATACCTTCTGGTATGAATCAAGCCAGTTGGCATTAGCGCAGCGATCATCTGCTAATAAAAAAGCTGAAGATAAGAAGAAAGAACTTCAGGAGTTTATTGCCAGATTTAGTGCGAATGCTTCCAAGTCAAAGCAGGCTACCAGTAGAAAGAAATTATTAGATAAAATCAATGTAGAGGATATTCAACCTTCTTCAAGAAAGTATCCAGCTATTATTTTTCAGCAAAATAGAACTGCTGGAGATCAGATATTGGAAGTGAAAAACCTGAGTAAAGTTCAGGATGGGAAAGTGTTGTTTAAGGATGTAGATATAAATCTGAACAAGGGAGATAAGGTGGCAATTTTGAGTAAAGACAGCATGGCAATCACTGCCTTTTTCAAAACTTTAATGGAAGAAGTTACTCCTGACACCGGAGAGTTTAACTTTGGCCAAACCATCACCAAGGCATATTTACCCAACGAAAATGAAGAATATTTCAAATCAGATGATAACCTGATAGACTGGTTGAGGCACTATTCTGATGGAGAGAAGGATGAGGTGTATATCAGAGGTTTTTTAGGGAAAATGTTGTTTTCCGGAGAAGAGACTTTAAAGAAATGTAGCGTATTGTCGGGAGGAGAGAAAGTAAGGTGTATGGTATCAAGAATGATGCTTTCAGGAGCTAATTTATTAATTCTGGATGAGCCAACTAACCACCTGGATTTGGAATCAATTACCGCCTTCAACAACTCACTAATGAATTTTCCAGGGACAGTTTTATTTACTTCCCATGACCATACTTTCACCAATACAATAGCCAACAGGATTATAGAAATCTCACCAAATGGTTATATCGATAAATTATGTTCTTATGATGAATTTGTGGAGGATGAAAAAGTAGTCAGCCAAAGAGAAGCTTTATATGTTTAAATAAAAGGAGGCTTTTTTTTTTTATGAATTATATATTTTGGAGGGTTTCTGCTTTTTTAATCATCTCTAAAAATTCATTTTCAATTTTTTTGTCTTTGTCTATCAACGGTTTGGTCAATTCAAATAAATCAGCATAAGTGAGATTGCCTTTATAAGAAGAGTTCCTTAATAACAGTCCGAAACCTGCTACGGAACATGAAAACTTAAAATCTCGGGAAGCTGATTTAAATGGTTTAGATTCGTTCATTATTTTGTGCTCCATCAGGATACTTTCCTCACTATCTATGGGCTTATACTGGAATTTAATATGTCCTAATTCATCATTACCATTTCCTTTCTTCAATACCTTTGACTGATATTTTAAATTCATGTTCGAAGATTCATTATCCTTCGCAGGAACAATCTCGTAAATAGCAGTTACTGAATGACCAGCACCTAATTCTCCTGCATCCTTTTTATCATTTTCAAAATCTTCATTTTTGAGCTGTCTGTTTTCATAGCCAATCAAACGATAGGAGGAAACAAATTTGGGATTGAATTCGATTTGTATTTTGACATCTTTGGCAATGGTATACATATTCGCAGCAAAGTCCTTGGAAAACACTTTGGCCGCTTCCTTCTGGTCATCAATGTAAAAATAGTTTCCATTTCCGGCATTGCTTATTTGCTCCATTCTCCCATCTTTTAAATTCCCCATACCATAGCTACAAATCGTTAAATAGACACCACTTTCTCTCTTTTCTTCAATCAAATCTAAAAGTCCTTTTTCCGAAGTTATTCCTACATTAAAATCACCATCTGAAGCTAGAATTACCCGATTATTTCCATTAGGAATGAAATTTTCCATGGCTACTTTATAAGCCAAATTAATTCCTTCTCCACCTGCTGTTGAACCACCTGCTTCAATGTTGTTGAAGGCAGAATAAATCTCAGACTTGTTGCTGGCAGGAGTAGAAGGAAGTACCAGTCCGGCAGCTCCTGCATAAACAACCAAAGCTACTTTGTCATTTTCATCAAGGTTTTCCAACAGGATATTTAAGGATTTTTTCACCAATGGCAATTTATTCCCCATTTCCATTGATCCAGAAACATCAATAAGAAAGACAAGGTTATTTGGTTTAGTTTCATGTTCATGAAGTATTTTTCCCTGCAAACCAATTTGTAACAACTGATTTTCTGGATTCCAGGGACATTCTGCGGTTTCCATAATAATATTAAAGGGATGTTTTCCTTCAGGTTGTGGATAGTTATAATCGAAGTAGTTGATCATTTCTTCAATTCGGACTGCATTGGCTGGGGGAAGTTGTTGGCTAAAGATAAATCGTCTGATATTGGCATAAGCCGCATTATCTACATCAATGGAAAAAGTGGATAATGGTTGGTTCAAAGGACTTCTAAACCTATGCTCAATGATAGAATTATATTCCTCACCACTTTGAGAAAAACCCTCCTCCTGAAGGGAAATATTTTCCATATAATAATTTCCTCCACTTTGATGGCAAGAGCTAAATACAATTAAAAGAAAAACAAGCAATTTTACGATTCTAAATATCATAATTTAAAGGTTTAGATTGATCTAATAATATTTGCTCCAAACCTACCTTTGATTTAAATAAAGTACTTGTGGAATGCTTGTAAAGCATTTGTAAATGGTTTACAATTACTTTACAAACCTTGAAAGCCAAAAAAGATTTATTTTTAAGAAATGGAATAATGCCTTTTAAAGATCAATTCTTTTTACTGATTATATTTGGTGTGCAAGATTTTTTTCATGAACCTACAAGAGTTAAAATATTTTTCCCAATTAAAAAATGAAATTTCCCGAAAACTCAGGGAAACCTATCCTCATTATCCGGATGATTTAAAAACCTTAAAAGGACAGGAAATATCGAATTTTCAGGAAGATCTAATTGGGAAAGTTGGAGGTCGAATAAGTGAAAAATGGTTTTATACACACCTTAAAGGGAATAATGAACAATTACCAAGAATTGATATTCTGAACCTATTAAGCCTGTATTGTGGATACAAAGATTGGGGAGAATTTAAGAGTAAATATCAAAAAATTAATAGAAGCAAAAAGAATATACTTCCCGGAAAATCAGGCATCATTGTCCTTATATTTTCCGTGGTTTTATTGGCATTTTACTTTTTTCCAAATCAGAAGAAATATGAGTTTTGTTTTGTTGATGAATACACCCAACAACCTATCAGACCATCTTCAGTAGAAATTCTATTAATCCAGAAGAATGAATCTCCTTTATGGCTAAATGCAGATGAGAATAGCTGCATAATCATTGAAACGAAAGAGAAAGAGATTAAATTTATCGTAAGAGCCAACTACTATTTATCTGATACCATTACAAGGGTTTTTAAGGAAGATTATCCTAATGAAAAAATCAAGCTGAGGACAAATGAATATGCTCAAATGATCCATTTTTTCTCCCATTCCAAGGTCAATGATTGGAAAAAAAGAAGACAACAACTCAAAGAGATTTTTGCAGAGAATGCAAGAATTTATCAAGTGGTTTCTATCAACGGAATTGGTGTTGAATTATATAATAAGGAGGAATTTATTGACAAATTAACCATGCCATTGAAAAGCCTTCGAAATATAGAAGTGCTGGAAACTATTTATACCGGCAATCAGATATCAGTTTTAAAATTTACCCAAAGAGATGAATAAATTATTCAGAAAATATTATCTGATTTTAGGGATTTTTCTCCTCTCCTGTTCTGCTAAGGACGGAGGGAATAGGGATGATTTTTTTGTTAGTAACTTGAAACAAGAGAGAATAAGTGAATTGGATAGGGAATTTAGGTCAGAAAATATTTCCAAAATTCAAATCGAAGGTTTTAAGATAAGGGCACAGCAAAAGGTTAAAGATTTTATTGATTTTACAGCAATTATTTCCAATCCAGATTATCCAGAAATATTAAAAAATAAAGCCAGAGAAGAGGTTAAGAATTTATTTAAGGAAAATAGTAATTACCTTTCATCTTCAGATAGTTTACAGTTTTCCATGGAAGAATTTATTGAAGGGAAGACAAAAATAAATTTGAGATGGATTAATGAAGCAAATCTCAATTTTCCAGAAGGTAAAATGGGAGTTATTCAAGCTGTTCTAAGAGCCGAAGGAATTAAAAATCAAGACCAAAAAATCACATTTAATTTTAATATTCATTTAATTAAAACCCACAAAAAATTCGGTGAGAATATGCTGGAAGTATGGGAAGTAAGACTCGGAGACTTAGAATTTGTGACTAAGGATATTGCAAAGTAAAATAAAGAACCCTTAAAACCCACTTTTGTGTAATTTGTGAATTGATTGAAAAATTCACGGACTGTAATGAAAAACTACTGAAGTCCAAAAAATGATTTCCTCTTATATACAGAAATTAGAAAATGAAAAAGAGGGGTTATTGAAAATTAAAACAAAATGGATAGCAACAAAGAATTCTTATAAGGAAGAAGAACTATCAGAAGCGCTGGCTTCTTGGTTTGATACTACTTTAGTACAAATTGATACACTGGAACAAATTGGGAATATTAAACTGAATTCCTCATTTAAGTAGTAATTCAAAACTAACCGTGTATTATTTTGCCATAAAAGATTGATAGAGACATTGCTATTTCTCGGAAATAATAGTACCCGGTATGGAGCACAGGTACTTAAATTGCAAGATGAAATCTCCTAAATTTAATTAGAAGTTGATAAGTGGGTGAATTTGTATAGGGGTGAATCGTTAGGCATCCAAGGCGAATTATTTCAGAAAATTGTAAGGCGACCCAATTTCCACCACAATTGTATTAAGCATTTTCGCTGCCATATTTTTATATCCTTCTCCTCTGAAGGGGATACATGGAAGGCTTCTACAACAATTCCTACTCTTCTTTCTCTTCCAGCCTTCCATCGGCATGTTTGGCAAATCTTCCTTTTTCTCTGGGATGAACATGATCGTGTACTGTCCAGGGCCAGCCACCAAACTGAGTTTGTTGAAAATCCATCA
>JAHQVQ010000428.1 GCA_019634305.1 Flammeovirgaceae bacterium
AGGAGAAAAGAAGGGAACAAAAAAAATAGATGTTAAACCGGGGACACTACCAAGTTTTGCCTCCTGAGGGGGCAAAAGTAATTTTACCCCCTTCTAGGGGTTATCTCAAATCCCCATCCTCAGGGTGGGGATCTTTTAATTGAATTATAGTATATTAAACTTCAACTTCCTGATTTTTAAAAGATTTCCTTGGCTTTAAATTAAGCGTTTGAAACATTTTTTTATCTTGATCTACTTCCGGATTTGGAGTGGTGAGTAATTTTTCTCCTGCAAAAATAGAATTAGCTCCAGCTAAAAAACAAAGAGCTTGTTCTTCTGTGTTCATCTCCAATCTACCTGCTGAAAGTCTTACCATAGCTTTAGGCATTATTATTCTTGCAGTGGCGATCATTCTTAACATATCCCAAACAGGAACCCTCTCCTGATTTTCCATTGGAGTTCCTTTTACAGCAACTAGAGCATTTACAGGAACTGATTCAGGATGTTCTGGCAAAGTTGCTAAAGTGTGTAACATTCCAATTCTGTCAATTTCTTCTTCTCCCATACCAATAATTCCCCCTGAGCAGACAGATATTTTAGCATTCCTTACATTCTCTAATGTATCTAATCGATCAGAATAATTTCTAGTTGTTATTACATCATTGTAGTGCTCTTCACTTGTATCCAAGTTGTGGTTGTAGGCATAAAGCCCTGCATCTTTTAGCTTTTGCGCCTGCTCTTCAGTAAGCATTCCTAAGGTGCAGCAAACTTCAAGGCCTATATGATTAATGCCTTTAACCATATCAAGTACTCTGTCAAAATCCCGATTGTCTCTTACTTCTCTCCAGGCAGCACCCATGCAAAACCGGGTACTTCCATTAGCTTTGGCTTCCTCAGCATTTTTAATAACATCTTCAGTAGGAAGTAACTTTTGAGTTTCAACTTCTGTATGGTATCTGGCTGCTTGAGGGCAATACCCACAATCTTCAGGGCAGCCTCCGGTTTTAATGGATAAAAGTGTACAAACCTGGACCTCTTGAGGATCGTGATTTTCTCTGTGAACAGAAGCAGCTTTATATATAAGATCTAGAATTGGAGTATTGAATATTTTCGTAATTTCCTCTCTTGTCCAATCATTTCGAATGATAGCCTTCATCTTTTAGGTTTTGAGTTTAGAATTTAGTGAATTCTCGACAAAATTAAGAATTAGGAGAATGACTACAAGAGTTTTTCCTTTTTTAACCATTTTATGCAATCATCTAAAATTTGTTCCACTGGAATAATATTAAATTCTAAATTTTACTTTGCCTTTGAATCATTTGCTTCAAGAGGTTCTAATAACTTGATAATTTTTGGGAGTCAGAAGGGGTTCCTCACCAGTAAACCAACTGGTTAACGAATCCTTTAAAAGGGCAATTTTCAATAAAAATGCAGGTGTAACCTGAGTTGAAACCATCTTGTCAAATTTTTTCTGCAAAATATTTACTACAACTTTAAAGGAATTTTTATCCCCCTGCCAGAATGTAATTTTCTCCAGTAATTCCCTTTTCAAAAGCTGAAATATGGGCTTTTGCTACTTCCTCCACATGGCAAAACAATCCGGTTGCCGGAGGAATACCAGGTAAATTATCCTGATTCACACTTTGAATTAATTGGACCCAATTATACTGATCGTATGTACCCATTAAGTGGCATGGGTTTAAAATGATAGCATCTAGTCCTTTTTCTGCAATAGCTTTTTTTACAATTATTTCTGCCAGATATTTTGTTTTAAAATAGTTAATTTCGCTTTTCATTGCAGTAGAAAGAGTAGTTTCATCAATGGTGCCGGTTTGGAAACCATAAACCGCAATGTAAGAGGTATGGATAAATCGTTTTGCTTTTTTTTCTAAAGCACAATTCACCATATTTTCAGTTCCAACTTAGTTTATTTCGGTTTGAATAGCATTATTTTTTGCTCATAGATTCGTACTTGCCGCAACATGGAATACTGCATCAAGGTTTTTTGGCATTCCTTTTCTTAAGGATTCCATATTAGTGATATCACCTTCGATTCATTTTATATCAAGACCTTCAAGGTATTTAAGCACCAGTGCTCCACACCGGGTACTATTATTTCTGAAAAATAGTAATCTCTCTATCAGTCTTTTACGGCAAAATAATACACGGTTAAATTTGATTTACTACTTAAGTGAAGAAGATGGCCTGTGTAAGGCAGAAACTTTCCATTCTTTTTTTAGTAATTCCCTTACAAGATTTATCCCAAGGAAACCTGTTGCTTCTGAAACGAATGCCGTTTTGCTCATATGGTGTTTTAATTGATAATTAAAAATCCTAAAATAGGCAAAAATTGTTGTTTATTATATTTTCAATAAAAATTGAAAGTTTTGAAACAAAAATAATTGACTTGCGTTTTTAAGTAAACAAACTTCAAAAACTAAAGTGATGCAATCATTTAATAAAATTATTATACCCGGAGGTTCTGGTTTTTTAGGACAGGTTTTAATCAAATACTTTCTTGGAAAAGGGATGGAAGTAGTCGTTTTATCAAGAAAACCAGGTATGGTGAATGGGAATTTAAAATATGTATTTTGGGATGGAGAAAATTTAGGTGACTGGGCAAAGGAGTTGGAAGGAGCAAAGGCTGTAGTAAACCTGGCAGGTAGATCAGTAGACTGTCGATATAATGAAAAAAATAAAAAGGCAATTTATGATTCCAGACTGAATTCGACTGCAGTTTTGGGAAAAGTTATTGCTAATTGTAAAAAACCTCCAGAGGTTTGGATAAACGCTGCATCTGCTACAATTTACCGTCATGCCGAGGATAGACCAATGGATGAGGAAACTGGGGAAATTGGAACTGGTTTTTCAGTAGATGTGTGTAAAAAATGGGAAGCGCTTTTTAATGAAATAGAAGTGCCAGGTACAAGAAAAGTATTAATGAGGCTTGCGATGGTATTTGGAAAGGCTGGTGGGGTAATGGTTCCTTTTAAAAATCTGGTAAAATTTGGTTTGGGAGGTCAACAGGGAAAAGGAACCCAGTACATGAGTTGGTTACATGAAAATGACTTTGCAGAAATTATTTCCTGGATGATACAAAATGAATCAGCAATTGGGATTTATAATTGTTCGAGTCCAAATCCAATTCCAAATAAAGAGTTTATGAATGCATTTCGTTTAGCCTTCGATCAAAAAATAGGAGTTCCTGCTACAGAATGGATGGTGAAATTTGGTGTGTTTTTAATGAGAACAGAGGCTGAACTAATTCTAAAAAGTAGAAGAGTTGTACCTACTAGGCTTTTAAAAGATGGTTACAAATTTCAGTTTACCAAAATCAAAGAGGCATTGGCTGATTTAACCGATTGAATAATTATTTCTGCCATAATTGAAATTTTATTACCGTCTTCAATGTATTTTTTTAATTTTGCGCATGGCAGAAAAAATTTACATTTTCGACTTTGGTTCACAGTATACTCAGCTTATCGCAAGGCGGGTAAGAGAATTAAATGTTTATTGCGAAATTCATCCTTATAATCACCTTCCTGTAATAGATCAGGATGTAAAGGGGGTTATCCTTTCTGGAAGTCCTCATTCAGTATTTGATAAAGATGCTCCAAGTATTGAATTGGACTCAATTCGTGGAGAATTACCAGTGTTGGGAATTTGCTATGGTGCTCAGCTTACAGCACATGAAGCCGGAGGAAAAGTACTCCCCTCAGAAATTAGGGAATATGGAAGGGCAAATTTAAGCTTTATAAATGATTCCAATCCGCTTCTCCAGCATCTTACTGTTAATTCCCAGGTTTGGATGTCCCACGGTGATACTATCCGGGAGCTTCCTCCTGAATTTAAGATAATTGCAAGTACAGAAAGTGTTGAAATTGCAGCATTCCAGGTAGAGGAAGAACAAACCTATGGCATCCAATTCCATCCAGAGGTTACCCATTCAGAAGAAGGATTAACTGTTCTTAAAAACTTCCTTGTCGATATTTGTGGATGTGATCAGGATTGGACTCCAGCCCATTATGTAGATTCTACAGTAGCCGAATTAAAGGATAAATTGGGAAATGATAAAGTGGTAATGGGACTTTCTGGAGGTGTAGACTCTTCTGTTGCAGCTGTATTATTGCACAAAGCCATTGGAGAAAACCTTTATTGTATTTTTGTTGATAATGGTCTTTTAAGGAAGTATGAATTTGAAGAAGTTTTACATTCTTACCAGGATATGGGGCTAAATGTAAAGGGAGTAGATGCAAAAAAACGATTTTATGAAGCTTTAAAAGATCTTAAAGATCCTGAGGCTAAAAGGAAGGCTATAGGAAAAACATTTATTGAAGTGTTCGATGATGAGGCTCATCAAATTTCAGATGTAAAATGGTTGGGGCAGGGTACAATTTACCCTGATGTGATTGAATCAATTTCTGTAAAAGGACCATCAGCTACTATAAAATCTCACCATAATGTTGGAGGGCTTCCTGATTTTATGAAGCTAAAAGTAGTGGAGCCATTAAATACCTTATTTAAAGATGAGGTAAGAAGGGTTGGAAGAGAGATGGAAGTGAAACAGGAAATACTTGGAAGGCATCCCTTCCCAGGTCCTGGATTGGGCATTAGAATATTGGGAGATGTTACTAGTGATAAAGTTAGAATCCTTCAGGATGTCGATTACATTTTTATAAAAGGACTAAAAGATCATAAATTATATGATGATGTCTGGCAGGCGGGAGCCATGCTTTTACCAATTCAATCTGTTGGGGTTATGGGAGATGAGAGAACCTATGAGCAAGTAGTGAGTCTTAGAGCTGTAGCGAGTTTGGATGGAATGACTGCCGATTGGGTACATTTACCATATCAATTTTTGGCTGAAATCAGTAATAAAATTATCAATCAGGTAAAAGGGGTAAATAGGGTAGTATATGATATTAGCTCTAAACCGCCAGCTACCATTGAATGGGAATAAATTAATTCAAAAATATCCTAATAGGAGCTTCTATATAAGAAGGATCCTGTTAGGATATTTTTCATGGCGCTCACCTTTTCCTCAAAATAACTAGAGATTCAAGGTTTGGAATACAATGAATCAAAAATTTTTATATTTGAATAAAAATAATTAGCTAGGCAAAATAAATTATGATGAAATGTTCACCACTAATTGAAAATGAGATGAAATTATTCAATACTAAATAAGTTTTCCAGAATAGAATGCTGATACTTTATTCATTTATTGACTCAATTTGAGATAATCTTCTAATAATGCATTTTTTAGAGTCAATTTTTTCCAAATTAATATGATTAAAAAAATTCTTTTTATTGCTATTTTGGGGCTGATGTCTTCCATGGTTTTTAGTCAGTCCAAAACTTCGAAAGCACTATACAAGAAATATGAATACGGTAAAACTTTTTTAAATAACCGTCAATACGGTCAAGCTAAAGAAGTATTTAAGTCAATTGCGGCTGTTGAGGAAGGGAATAGCTAT
>JAHQVQ010000429.1 GCA_019634305.1 Flammeovirgaceae bacterium
GTCTTAACAATCCTAAAATAGAAGTAACAGCAGAAATTACTCAGCACTCTGCAAATATTACCATCTGTGACAACGGTATAGGAATTCCAGAAGAACATCAGGAAAAGGTTTTTGAAATATTTTACAGAGCCAATGAAGAAAAGAAAGGATCTGGAATAGGGCTTTATTTAGTAAAGGAAGCAGTAGCAAAATTAAATGGGACAATAGCATTGGAATCTAAAGTAGGAAAAGGAACAACTTTTACAATTATGCTTCCTACTTTAAATTAAATGATGGAAGTGTTTACCTAATTCTGTCTGGGTTAATTTTGAATTACTACTTAATTACCATTGTGGATGAATAATACCTTTTAAATAATTATCATATATCGCTTTAATTTTCTCCATCTCCTTTTCAGAAATAGCATCCATTTCTGATGCTAAAATGTTATTTTGTGCTTGAGAAATATTACTTGCTCCAGGAATTACACAACTGACAGCTTCTTGCATAAGCACCCATTTGAGGGCAAAAAGAGTAATATTCTCCTGATTTAAAACTTCCTTCAACTCCTGAACAGCTTTAAGACCAATTTCATAAGGTACTCCTGAAAATGTTTCTCCTTTGTCGAATACCTGCCCCTCACGGTTAAAATTTCGATGATCCTCATTATGAAAAATAGATCCATTAGAAAATTTCCCAGTTAATAATCCACTTGCCAGAGGCACTCTGGCTAAAATACCTACATTATTTTTTTGAGCAAAATCGAAAAATATATCTGAAGGTTTTTGCCTGAACATATTAAATATAATCTGGACAGTAGAAACTCCTGGATATTTAATGGCAACTTCCGCTTCAATTACCTTTTCTACACTAACACCAAAATGCTTTATTTTTCCTTCTACCTTTATTTTTTCCAGGCTATCAAAAATTTCTGAACTGCTATAAACTGAGGTTGGTGGACAGTGTAATTGAATAAGGTCGATTTGCTCCAACCCCATATTTCTCAGACTATCTTCAATAAATCCTCTTATGTTTTTTTCATTATACCCCTCTGCATTATGAGGGTTTAGTCTTCTTCCTGCCTTCGTAGCCACAAAAATATTTTCACTTCTACTTTTCACAACCCTTCCTACAGTCTTCTCACTCCTACCATCTCCATATACATCGGCTGTATCAATAAAATTTACGCCTAAGTCTATTGATTCATTTATTATTGCTTCTGCATTTTTTTCATTAAAAGGCTCTCCCCACTTTCCACCTACCTGCCAGGTACCTAAAGATACTTCAGATACTTTTAACCCTGTTTTTCCTAATCTTCTGTATTTCATTTTAAGAGATTTTTTTCATTAAGCACCAGTGCTATTATTTCTGAGAAATAGTAATCTCTCAATCAGTCTTTTACGGCAAAATAATACACGGTTAATTTTGAATTACTACTTATAAAGATCTCTTTTTTATTTTTTTTATCAAAATTGATTCATTTCAACCTCGATTTAATCTCTCTGAAATCTTCTGGATAATTCGCATTTTTTAATGCATCTGGATTTTCGGAATTGATAAGGTTGGCATCATTCATCATTAATATTTTCCTTGGGCCAGTTTTTATTTGATTCTTTCCTTTTTCCAAAAATGCCATTACTGATGGTTCCCAAATGGCAATTAAAGGTTCAGGTTTATGATCGATTGGGCTATTGTACGCTGTAGCTATTTTTTCTGGATTTCTTTTATCAATTAACATCTGAATAGTTTCCTCATCTAATAATGGTAAATCACAAGCTACTACCAGCCATGCACAATTTGAGTTCTGTCTAAAGGCTGAAAAAATAGCCCCAAAAGACCCTGAGTTGGGAACCTGATCAACTATTGAGTTAAAACCCGAAAGTGAAACCACCTGATCTTCCCTACAGGAAAACCAGGTGGTTTCACAAAATTTTTCTATTAAATGGTATGTAAATTCCCTTTGAGGAATACCATGATAATTTAATAATCCTTTATCTTGTCCCATTCTGGAGCTTTTCCCACCTACCAACACCAATCCATTTAATATGGGAATTTTATTACTATTCATATGGGATGATTTTCAAATTTTCACTAATTCTTAAACAATACCGGCTTAAAGGTTAACATAGCCCAGGCCCAATTATTAATCTGGCTTTTATCTCCAACAAAATCTCCCCCATTTGGTATTCTTTTTATAGCATCCAATGCATCAGTTCCAAACATTTGAGAATAACCCATTTGAAAATTGATAAAACTGTTTACTTGTAAATTGTAAACCAAATCAAGTTCAAACCCTAAGGCTTTATCCAAATCATCTGAAGGATTCTCAGGATTAAATACATCAACTGGAGAAAGGAAATAGTGCGCATGTGTAATAAACTTAGATTTTTCCCCTGTTTTAAAAACTGACTTCACATAAAAATCATTCAAACCAGACATTTTTGCACCTTGTTTATGGTCATTTCCAACATAAAAATAATCCATATATCCATAAAACTTATGATTTGTACCATACAATGGATTCCATGAATTGTTTTTTTCTGTTTCAGTAGCTTTTGTTCCCGATGCCATATCCACACCAAAATTTATTGGAACACTTCCTGCTTTTATATCTGCATTTAAAGAGACAAAATATGCACTAACAGATCTCTTTGAAGGATCTTTTCCACCCTGATAATAAAATTCCCCATTTAGGTTTATACCCCCAAGTTTCTTATTTCCTATAATCCCATAGGTTTGCAAAAACTGAATTCCTGAAGAATCTGAAGCTTCCCTACCATCATTATGTATTAAAAGAGACAATGCCGACTCCTCAAAATCTTTATGGAACCAGGCAAACTGCATGGTTTTGTTATTTGATCTATCATAGTAGGTATCAGCAAGTTTTCTTGGTTCTGGATCAGGGTTACTACTTTCGTTATAAGTTACTCCAGCATGAAATTGGACCCCTGTACTATCATTCACATATTTATATAAAACTCCATCATGTCTTCTGCCTTGCTGCGCCCATTCCAAACCACCTAAAAACCTTTCATTATCGTAGCGTAACATCATTCTACCTACTTTGATAAATGATTTTTTGGTCATGGCATATTCCCCCCAACCATAGTTTAAGGTAGTCATAGCAGGGTCACTCTTTTGAATTTGATCATAATTTCCCCACAATCTCACATCCTGAATGGCAAATTTGAACTTGAACCGATCCATCGCATAATCCAAATAAATCCTTGATCTCTGCTCTACAAATAATACAGGTTCAGTATCGGCATTAGTCATTCTTTTAAACCCGTTCCTAAATTCTGTTCTTGGTCTTATTTCCCCGGTAACTATTAATTGAGCCAATCCAATTGAACTACTTCCTATTAAAAGAAGAATTGAAATTAAAGCAATATTGTAAATTTTGGTATTCATTTATGAAGTGATAATGATTAAAAATTTATTTATTGATGAGGTATAAATAATTGGGCAAATATTTACATCAAAAAATCAAGATAGATAATACCGTGTGGATCAGACTATTCCACTACATTAATCATGTAAATCTAATTTTCCTTTTCAGTTTTTGTTTGGATAGCAAACCCACTTAAAGCCCAAACTAAAAAAAGTAGTTGATCCTGAATTATCCCTTTATAACATTTTCATAAAATGTTTTGGCTTTTATATCTGATTCATTCACATATAGTTCCTCCATTAATTGGCTTACTCCCTCTTCTTCAGATAGTAAATCTAAAGCTTTATAAGCGGCAATTTTGGTATTTGAATCACTATCATATGAAAAAAAATTCTTTAATATTTTAACCCCTTGCAGCTTGGTTTCTGAAGGTCTTCCCAATAAATAACTACCAAAGTAATTGATCAAATAAGGTAACTCTTGGCTCCCTCTGGTGCTCATTTTTTCATCAAACCAATCTAGCTTTCCCGGTACACCAATATAGCTGTAAAAATCTGCTATGGTTATAATTATAGAAAGATCATGAGAATCTTCAAACTGACTCACCATTGCCACGGGATCGGGACCTCCCATATTTGCATAGGCATATAAGGCAGTAGCTATAACCGCATAAGAACTGTCTGTCATAGCTTTTTCCACAACATTCAGGTATTTTAGGCCTAATGTAGACAGCACATTTAATGCTTCGGCCCTTACCAAAGAATTGGCATCACTTAAAGCTATCTTTTCAATTTTCTCCCCAATTATATCTTTGTCCTCTCCTTTATAATCCTGAAAAGCCTCCAAAGCAGCTTGGCGAATTTTCCAAAAATCATCCCCTAGAGCAGAAACTACAAGTGGTTTTATTTGAGAATCCCCAATATCTCCTTTTAATTCATTTAGAGCTTCCAGTCTGGCTAAGATTTTATCCGAATTATAAAATTGATAAATAAATTCTTCTGTCGATTTTAGATAATCAATTTCACAGGGAAGATAAGTTTCAGCATCAAATAAGAGAAGATCAGGTTTTTTACCCGTTTCAAACCAAAAATCCTTTCGTTTTTCCGATATTACCACTTTGTGTCTCTCTCTTTTTCCATTTACCCAGATATCTACAAAAACCGGTAATTCATAAATTGGCGAAAATTTCTCATCCTGCATTTGTCTTACTCTAAGTTCCACAAACCCGCTATCGTAATAAGTGTGGGCTACATTAAGTGACGGATGACTTGCTTCCATAAACCATTGGTTAAAAAACCAATTTAAATCCTGCCCTGTCACCTCTTCAAATGACATTCTTAAATTGTGAATCTCAGCTGTTTTGAAAGCATTTTCCTTTATATATTTTTGAAGGGAAGCAAAAAAGGCCTCATCCCCAATAATTTTTCTGAGCATATGCAAAAGCAATGATCCCTTTGCATAAGAATGACTATCAAACATATCTTCCTTATCGTGATAGTTATATCTAATCATAGGAACCCTTTTGCTTTCTGATTCAAAAAGGTATGTTTCCCATTCTTCTTTCCATTTCAAATCTGCTTCTTCTCTTCCCATTTTGTGTTCCAACCAGAGGTATTCAGAATACGTAGCAAATGATTCATTTAATGGGAGATTTGCCCAGGATTCTGCTGTTACCAAATCACCAAACCAATGGTGGAATAGTTCATGGGCAATGATGTCATCCCAATTCTGGTCAAGTAAATATCGATCATCAACTTGAAGTTGTTCCATAAAAATAGATGCTGAAGTATTTTCCATTGCCCCAGAAACATAATCTCTTACCACAATTTGGGAATATTTATCCCAGGGATAAGGATAATCCAGCATATCAGAAAAATAAGTCATCATTTCCGGAGTATTTCCAAAAATCTGCTTGGCATATTGTGCATATTCCTTTTCTACATAATAGTTTACAGGAATACCATTCCATTTTTCCTCTGAATATTTACTAAACTTCCCAACAGCCATCATAAACAAATATGGGGCATGGACTTTTTCCTGTTTCCAATAATCAGTTCTGGTTCCATTCGAGTTAATTCTTTGGGAAATTAATTTACCATTAGAAAGGGTTTGGTAAGCAGTATCTACTGTAATGTAAATTTCCTGTTTTGTTTTCACATTAGGAGCATCAAAAGTTGGGAACCAGCAAGAACTTGCTTCGGTTTCTCCCTGTGTCCAGATCTGCTGAGGTTTATTTGGATTCTTTCCGCTTGGATTAATAAAATACAATCCTTTATCTGAAGTAATTGCTGCACTTCCGCCTTCTGGTAATTCATTTGGCTTTGCCGTATAGGTAATACTGATTTTAAACTGATCGAATTTTGTATATTCTTTATCCAGGTAAATTTTCAGCTTTAAGCTATCATAATCGTATTTTAAGGCAGTGGAATCCTTTAAATTTGCCAGTAATACTTTATGAATTTCAAATCCTTTTGCATCAAGAATAACTTCATGTTGTGGATAAAACCAGGGCTTTAAAGTGAGTTCCGCTCTTCCATTGAGGTATTGATTCTTCCAATCGAAGCTTACATCCAATAAGGTGTTTACCAAATGAAAATAATGGGTTCGGGACGGATTATATTCCCCTGGAGTGGCTAACCACTCTGGCCTAAGTAGTTCTTCTTCTTCCTCAGAAATGATAGGAACGGAAATAGTTGGAACTCCGCTTACCTCTACATTTTCCTGGCTTTCAGTAGGAGTTTGTGTTGACTTACAAGAAATAAAAATCAGAAATATTAGAAAAGGATAATAACGTAGGGAAGCATTAATAATCATTCTAGCTAAGGTTTAATGTATTTACAGGAATTAAGTCAAAAAAATCATAATCCAAAATCAGTAATAGTGAACCGAGATGTCGGATCACACTTTTGGTTTTTAATGAGCATCTAAATACAAGTATATGAATCTTAAGAAGCCATAAAATTAGATTTTCTCAAACCATTTTCTTTTGGTATATATCACTAATTTCCCTGCACATTAGTGTATTGCGCAAATGTAATGATAAAGAAATGGGACAGAAATAAAGACTAAATAAATGATAAGGAAAATCAGTTCAAAACAACATAATTCTTCCAATTTTCTTTGTATTGAAACAAAATTGCTCATAATCGGATCATATGTACAAAAATATAAAGGTAAAATCAACCAATTTTGAAAAGAACTAAGTAAAAATAGGTAATTGTACAGTTGATTGAAAACATATAAAAACCTGGTATAAAATGATTAACTTTTAGTGCTCTCTCTTTTAGGGAGAGTATTTTTTATTTAAAATGATGGTGTGGAATGATAATAGCCCGCCAATACCTCATCATTTCTGGACAGGAAAATTCGGATTACATCCTGCCCGATCTTCCACTCTCTATTAATTATTGATCGCCTTAACTATTTCCTCCTGAACAGGTACAGCATTATAAGACCATTTTCCTTTTACAGTACCATTATCGAATACCATAATTCCAGGATTTGAGCGAATCATAGCTTTTAGCACTGTAGAATCTACGAAATAGTAGGGAATCGCCAATTGTACATCATGCCTGAATTCTTCGAAATTACTACCATCTGAGGTAAATGCCATTGGAATGATATCTGGATGAGATTTTTCCAAATCGCTTATTAATTGATTTATCGCTTTAAAACTTTCAAAGTCCGTTTCACTTACTTTATGGACCAGGATAATTAGCTTTTTACCCTGAAGCGATTCTTCGGTAAAATCTTCTCCTTCCACACTGGAAACATTATAATCTACAATTTTAGGAGAGCAGGCTTTTTCATTTAACATTTTCATCTCCTTAAATTTAAAATCCGGATCAGTTGGGTATTGCTCAAAAACAAAGACTTCCCCATTTTTTTCCATAATATATTCGTATTTACATTGCTCCTGAGGCTGCATTAATTCCCTAATATAATTTCCAATTTTATAAGATCTAAAATCTAATATGGGTAAATAGGTGAGTACATAAATAGCAACTGCCAAACAAAAGACTGTACTTCCTCCAACTATTATAAAACTCATTTTTTCCGAGGAATTACTTAGGTTTTTAAAGTCGGATAATAGGAAAAGAATTAATACAAAAAGAATTACATCTTTAATAAATGATTCCCATGGGTCAAGCGGAATAGCATCTCCAAAACAACCACAATCCGTAACTTTTTCGAAATATGCAGAATAGAAAGTAAGGAAAGAAAAGAAAAGAATTAGGGCAAAAGTGGCTAAAAGCGTCATCCGGGCTTTAAATCCAACTAAAATGGCAACTCCCAGCACGACTTCGAAAACACATAAGAAAACAGCTAATGGAAGTGCTATAGGAATGAAAATATGAAAGAAGGAGGCGAAATCCGCAGAGAATACTTCAAAATATTCTTCCAGTTTTATGGCTGTACCTACAGGATCGTTCAGTTTAATTAGTCCTGAAAAAATAAAAAGTCCCCCAACAAAAAAAGAAACCAGTTTTCTTAGAAAATTCATCTTTAAATTAAGTAGTTATTTATAAGTAATCAGGTGTTTTTTACCACCCAATGTGGAGCACTAGTGCTTTAAATGTAACTTAAACGGAATATTAAACTTGTCCCTCTTTTTTAAGAATTAAAGCAAAAACCGAGTAATTCAGCATATCGCTATAATTTGCTCCTACGCCTTCGGAAACCAGTGTTTTACCTTCATTTTCTTCAATTTGTTTCACCCTCAACAATTTCATCAGGATAATATCTGTAAGACTACTAATCCTCATATCCCTCCAGGCTTCACCATAATCATGATTTTTATTCATCATCAGGTCTAGTGTTTCCTGAGATTTTTCATCATAAAGTTTCATCACTTCCTCTACTGGCAACTCCATTTCTTCACTTTTATCCAGTGTAATCTGCATTAATGCAATAATACAATAGTTGATTATGCCGATAAATTCAGATTGAATATCCTCATTTATTTTTTGGGTTCCTTTTTCCTGAATTGATCTTATCCTTTTAGCTTTGATAAAAATCTGGTCGGTAATAGAAGGAAGCCTTAAAATACGCCAGGCAGTTCCATAATCTTTTGTTTTCTTTTCAAAAAGAATCCGGCACATGCCAACCACTTCATTATATTGCTCAACAGTTTTTGATGATTCAGACAATTGTGTAAATATTTAATGATTTTGTAAATGGGTAAATATGCTCTCAGCAAAAAATGCAAAGTAAATTTAATCCTTAGGTAAATTTAGAAAATTGAAAAAAAATTGTCATAATTACGGATTTCAATTGTCTAATATTTATAAACCAGATTATTTTTTCATACCCTTTTTCTTGCTTAAAGATCAGGCACAACAATATGCTGGTCATTTGTCCTAATTCCAAACTTAATCAACAAAGTTATAATTGCGAAATATAGCATTTTTAAGTCCGCATTCCATTAATATAAAAGGTAAACTGATCGGTTTGGATAAACCACTGATCATGGGAATTTTAAACATTACCCCCGATTCGTTTTATGATGGCGGAAAATGGTTTAATAATCCTGAAAAAATAATTGGCCAGGCTTCCCAAATGGCAAGAGATGGTGCTGCTATAATTGATATAGGAGGATATTCTTCCCGACCAGGGGCTGGTCATGTGAATGAAGAAGAAGAAGCCAGCAGAGTAGTTGGAGCTATTGAAGCTGTTAAATATTATAATGAGAATATTTTAATCTCAGTTGACACCTTTCGGGCAAATGTAGCTAAAAAGGCAGTTGATGCTGGAGCAGATATTATTAATGATATTTCGGGAGGAGCACTTGATGATAAAATGTTTGAAACTGTCGCAGAATTAGGCGTACCTTATATTCTTATGCATATGAGAGGAACACCTCAAACTATGCAACAATTCACCAAATATGATGATATACTTCTTGAAATGATTGATTATTTTCAGAGAAAAGTTTTCAAACTCAGGAAATTAGGATGTAAGGATATTATTATAGACCCAGGTTTTGGATTTGCTAAAGATTTAAATCAAAATTATTTGATTCTTAAGCAATTAGATCAATTTAATATATTAAATTTACCCATGCTGATTGGGCTTTCTCGAAAAAGCATGATTTATAAAAAGTTAAACATCCTACCTGACCTTGCCCTTAATGGTACAACTGCTTTAAATGCTATTGCCATTCAAAAAGGAACAGCAATCCTGAGGGTGCATGATGTGAAGGAGGCAAGGGAAATCGTTGATTTACTAACAGACATATAACAATAATTCTTTTTGTAATAATCTGATTTCGGACTGTAATCATCATACATTTATATGTACTGATAATTACCTATCTGGATTTTTCTGGAAAAATTTCCATACAAATAAGGATTATTTTTAGTTTTGATAAAATTGAAAAAAATTACCTGTATCATTTATATAAAAATAACTTATAAACTAAAGCAATTAAACGTTTACCTATTAAAGCGTCTATTTATTGAAGCAAAGTAACTAACCAGTATTTTTTTAAGTTTATGTTAGGATTTCATGTTGGTTTTCTGGAGATACGGTGGGTTGATATCCTAGATATCGCTCTGGTTACCATCCTATTGTATAATATATATAAACTTATCAGGGGCAGTGTTGCCCTTAAAGTTTCTATAGGTTTCCTCTCTATTTATCTTCTTTATCTTGTTGTAAAAGCTACAGAAATGGAACTGCTCAGTTCTATTCTTGGTCAGTTTATGAGTGTGGGTGTATTGGGTGCCTTAATTATTTTTCAAAATGAAATTAGAAAGTTCCTCCTGCTGGTAGGAAAAACCACATCTTTCAGGGATTTTACTTTTACCAATATTTTCAATTTTGGCAGATCGATGGAAAAGGATAATTACGATATTTCCCCAATCATTGAAGCCATAAAGGTATTGGGTGGCACAAATACTGGTGCCCTTATTGTGATTTCCAAAAATGACGATCTTAAGTTTTTCGTAGAAACTGGGGATGTTCTAGATGCTCAGATTTCCAAAAGATTGCTGATGAGTATTTTTTACAAAAACAGTCCGCTTCACGATGGCGCAGTGATTATCCATAACAATAAAATTGTAGCAGCCAGATGTATTCTACCTGTTTCCGACAATCAGAATATTCCCGCTTCCATGGGTCTGAGACACCGGGCAGGAATAGGAATATCAGAAGTAAATCATGTGGCGGTTTTAATCGTTTCTGAAGAAACAGGGCAATTGTCTTATGTATTTAATGGAAAAATCTTCCATAATCTTTCTCCTTTGGAAATAAGAAGGAAACTCAATGAATATCTTTCAGGGAAATCCATAAGTAAATCGATTGTGGCTCCTGATGAAAGTGATATTGAAGATCAGGAACAGGAAAAAGTACAAAGTGCTTAAAGCACCTGTGCTTATTTTTTTGAGGATTAATATGGACTCTATCAAACTTTTATAGCAAACAAATACTCGATAACCTTTGATTAACAACCAAATCAGCAAACTCAATTCAAATTTTAAGAGAAGCCCTGTTTTTTACATCACTATTTCTCTTTTTCTCATTTTCCTTCCCATTTTTTACAAACTTACTTTTTATACCCATCTTGATTTTACTGCGCATGTCAACCAGACCATTCAGTTTTTAGAAACAGGTTATTGGAGACCAAACTTTTTGTATTATTTCTTAATAGCAACTCTGTCATTTTTCTCTGCTTCTTCTGCGCAATTATACCTGAGTACCACACTGGTAATGTCAATCTCCCTTGCCTATAAATATCATTTGACTGGTAAAATTTTTTCAAGTTTAGTTACATCTAATAATAACTTCTTTAAGGCAGTACTGGCTTTAAGTTTAATTTTTGTTTTTTCCCTACCAGTTGCCTATAATCATTGGTATTTAGGGCAACTCCCTCCAAATGTCTGGCATAATAGCACCACCATTTTTCTAATGCCTTTTGCCATTTTATTATTTTGGAACTCCTGGCAGTTCGCCATTATTGGTTCGAACCGGTTCTTTTATTTTACTTTATTGTTTTCCTTAATTAACATTCTGATAAAGCCCAGTTTCGTATTCTGCTTTATATTCATCTATCCTATCTGGCTTTGGTGGAAAGCAGGTTTTTCAAATAGATTATGGAAAGGAATATTTATCGTTACCATTTCCATATTATTAATACTTTCCCAGTATGCTGTTTTATACTTCTATCCGGAAAGTAAGGAAGCACTCAGTGGAAATACTGGTGGAGTAAAAATCACTTTATTTCATGTTTGGGGCAAATATTCTGGAAATATTTTACGCTCTTTTTTATTATCAATTCCTTTCCCAATCGCTGTTCTCAGTAAATACTATAAAGCCGCATTCAGGTCAGATTTATTCCTATATTCCCTTGGGTTATTTTTGGTAGCTATCATCATTTTCAGTGTATTGACAGAAACAGGAGCAAGGGAATTCCATGGAAATTTTATGTGGCAAACTATCATTTGTAATTATTTATTTTACCTGATGTGTTTGGTAATTTTCGTACAGGAAAGTAAATTAGGTAAATACTTTCCCCGAAAATTAAAGAAAATATCCACTCCGGATAAAATTATAATACTGTTTTTTTGTCTTCAGTTCCTTATTGGGATAGCCTATCTTCTCAGAATATTAATCAGAGGATCTTACTCTTAATTTTTCTAATCTTCTCCTACCAAAACTACAATTGATCTGCTCTTTAATTTATATATATTTTCATTTAGCATCGGTGCTTTTTCAAAGGGAATAAAATCCTCCGGATGAGGAAGGGAAGTATCTATCAATCTTTTCCAACCGATTCCAGAAAATAGTGGGGGAACTTCAAATTTTAAGTCTCCCCAATAGGCATTAATCATCACATGAATATGACCATTGGTTTTGTGGTTGCCAATGGTAAAGGCCAATGTTCTGGAATTAACTCCCCAATCCGGCTTATTCAATTTTATTCCATGCCATTTGATATTCGAATTTTTCGGATTTTTTTCATCTTCAATCCAGAATTTTTCTTCGTGAAGAATATCATACTTTTTAAACAAATTGTGATTGAGGTTTTTCACAAACTCAAGCACATCGTTATGTTTTTTGGTAAGTTCCCAATCAAACCAGCTTATTTCATTATCCTGGCAATAGGCGTTATTATTTCCACCCTGCGTTCGCCTTACTTCATCACCCATGAGCAACATAGGCGTTCCCTGCGATAACATTAAAATGGTGAGGTAATTTTTTATTTGTTTCAGCCTTATTTTTTCAATCTCAGGATTTTGAGTATCCCCTTCTTCTCCACAATTCCAGCTATTGTTATCATTCATTCCATCACGATTTTGCTCCCCATTTGGCATATTGTGTTTTGAATTATATGAAACCAGGTCATTGAGGGTAAATCCATCATGACAGGTGATGAAATTCACACTTCTATTGGGATCACGATTGATGCCAGAGAAAAAGTCAGGACTTCCAATAATCCTTTGCACAGTTCCTCCTGCCATAGATTTATCTCCCTTAATAAACTTTCTGATATCATCCCTGTACATACCATTCCATTCAGACCATTTATCACCGATAAATCTCCCTACCTGATACAAACCAGCTGCATCCCAGGCTTCAGCAATAATTTTTGTACCAGCCAGTACTGGTTCAGATTCAATTTCCCAAAGTACAGGAGGGTTTTCCATTGGAACTCCCTCTTCATCTCTAGAAAGTACCGAAGCCAAATCAAATCGAAATCCATCTATATGCATTTCTGAAACCCAATATGTCAGAGAATCCATAATCATTCTTCTTACAATCGAATGGTTGGCATTTAGTGAATTTCCGCATCCGGTATAATTTGCAAAATTATAAGTATCTTTTTCAAAGGAATAATAGGCAATGTTTTCCAGGCCTTTAAAACACTGAACAGTTCCATTATCTCCAACCTCTGAAGTATGATTATATACCACATCCAGAATAACTTCAATTCCAGCCTTATGCAAGGCCTTCACCATATCCTTAAACTCATTTACAGTTTTAAGCGGATCGCTGGTTGTGCCATAAGCATGGTGTGGGGCAAAAAAACCAATTGGGCTATATCCCCAATAATTCGTACCGTTTGGAGCATCCTGAGGATCAAACTGGTGGACAGGCATTAATTCTACAGCAGTTATTCCTAATTCTTGTAGATAGGGTATTTTTTCAATCAGCCCTAAATAAGTTCCTCTTAAATTGTCATTTACACCTGAATTAGGGTTTTTGGTAAATCCCGCTACATGAAGTTCATAAATTATAGTTTTCTTATAAGGAATTTGCAAAGGCTGATCATCCTCCCAATCGTAATTATCAGGATCAACCACTACACTTTTCATGGCTTTTCCAAAATTATTTTCTCCTATTTTTTTCGCAGCATTTCTATCATAATTATCTCCCAACAAAATTGCCTTAGCATAAGGATCAATAATTAACTTCGAATCATCAAACCATAGTCCTTTTTTAGGATTAAACTCTCCATAAACCCTATATCCATAAAGCTGACCTTCTTTTACACCTGGTACGAAAATATGCCAATAGTAAAAGGTTTTATTATCTTCATGATCTAATGGAATTATTCTGCTCGGGGTGGAATCTTCTATTTTGTCAAAAAACAACAATTCAACAGCGCTTGAATTTTTCGAAAAAACACAAAAGTTTACACCTACTTCATTTTTAGTGGCTCCTAACGGAAAGCTTTGTCCGGTTTGGGTATTAATCTGCATAAAACATTATTTATAAGGTCATCCTGATAGCAAAAAACTCATCATTATCAATTAGCTTAAAACAGGAAATATGGTTGAAAGATGGAATATTTTAAGAAAAACAGTAATAAGGAAAGTTGTGAATTCCTGTTTCCAGGAATTTTATATTAATAATCTCTACCAATATTCTCATTTTTTGAAGAGAAAATTTAGCATGAAGTAGTTTTAATAATTTTGTCTTAAACTTACTTAGAATTTTTAAAAATCAAATAATTTAAACCGCCTTCTTTAATTTGTCCACATGGACTAAATTTAAGAAAGAAATTTAATCAAACTTTAAACTTGGCAGCCAGGTAACCATTTCCGGAAATAATACAATCATCCCCAGCATCAATAACTGTATAATAATAAATGGTATAATTCCTTTATACAGATGAGTTGTTTTCACTTCGGGAGGGGCCACTCCTTTTAAATAAAATAATGAAAAGCCGAAAGGAGGAGTAAGAAATGAAGTTTGTAAATTCATTGAAACTAAAATGGCAATCCAAAGCAAATCCATTTGGTAGGCAGCAAAAACCGGAGTGACTACTGGCATGAAAATGAAAATAATTTCTATAAAATCTATAAAAAAACCAGCTATGAATATTCCAATCATCACAAAAGCTAAAAAAACATAAGGACTCATATCTGTTTCCTGAATGAAATTGATTAAAGCATCATCCCCTTCCAGCCCTCTGAAAACCAAACCAAATACAGTTGCTCCAACCAGAATAATAAATACCATACAGGTGAGAAAGGTGGTTTCTTTCATTACATCTGTAAGTACTTTTAAGGTTAATTTCCCTTCAAAAATAGTAAGTAAAGTAGCCATCAAGGCACCAACTGCAGCTGCCTCGGTGGGAGAGGCTATGCCTAAAAATATTGAACCAAGAACAGAAAATACCAGCAAAAGTGGCAATACAAATGCCCTGAATAATTTACTATAAAAATCTTTCTCTTTAAATGCGGCAATTTCCTTTTTTGGAACTGAAGGAGCTGATTTTGGTTTTAAAATCGCCACACCAACAACAAATAGGATATAACACAAAACAAGCAAAACACCTGGCACGATTGCTCCAATAAACAAATCGCCAACGGAAATATTCATCACACTTCCCAATAATACCAATACGATACTTGGAGGAATTATCTGCCCCAAAGTTCCTGCTGAAGCAATTGTTCCAGTAGCCAGTTCAGGACTATATTTTCTTTTGAGCATGGTTGGCAGGCTCAGCAATCCCATGGTTACTACCGTTGCTCCAACAATTCCAGTGGAAGCAGCTAACATTGCCCCAACTAATATGACTGCTATGGCTAATCCTCCTTTTATTCTCCCTAAAAGCATTGCCATTGTATTGAGCAACCTTTCGGCAATTCCCGATTTTTCTAGCATTACTCCCATATACACAAATAGGGGAACCGCAATTAAGATAAAATTGCTCATGGTTCCATAAATCCGAAGAGGTAGTAAATTAAAAAACTCTACGTCTAGAAAGATTAATCCGAAAATAATGGAAACTCCTGCAAGTGTAAAAGCCACAGGATAGCCCAAAAGGATTAGGATAATCAGAATAAGGAAAAGAAGAAGTGCTTCCATTTAGTTTGTTGTTAGTTTTTGAGTTGCTAAGCTTATAGTCTTTATTTTCTAGTCATCTGCTTTACTGGGTAGAGGTTTTCCCATAACAGTGAGAATGGAGGAAAAAATCAGAGAAATCCCCTGAATTAGAAGAAAGAAAAAGCCAATAAAAATAGAACTTTTAATAAAATATCTTGCGGGTAACCCTCCGGCATCATTTGAGCCTTCTCCCAATTTATAAGACGTAGCTACATAAGGAATACTCGATTTGATGATAATTATACAAAAGGGAATCAAGAAAAGTAAGGTACCTATGATATTGATCCATGCTTGCCCTTTTGGAGATAACTTCTGATAAAAAACATCTACCCTAACATGCTTGTCATGTTTTAAAGTATAGGCTGCCCCCAAAAGAAAAATCAAGGCAAACAAATGCCATTGTAATTCAAACACCGCTACAGAGGAGATACTAAAAATATTTTTTAGTGCCACATCCAGACAAATGACGATTACTAAAATGCTACTCAGCCAGGCAACAGTCTTCCCAAGATTTTCATTTATTTGATTGATGATATGAATCCAGGATTGTAAAAATTTCATTTTCAATAACATTTTTTTTAATCAAAAAGACTTAACCTATTTCATGGATAAAAAACTAAAATTAAGATGAAAAAGGGACATTTATAACCATAAGGGTATAAAAAAAGTCCGACAATTTGCCGGACTTCAATTTTAAGCACTCGTGCTATTATTTATGAGAAATAGTAATCTCTCGATCAGTCTTTTACGGAAAACTAATACACGGTTAATTTTGAATTACTACTTATGTCTGAGGTTAGGTTAGGCTAGCCAACCATCAACCTCATCTTTTGTGGGGTTTTTAACATCCTTTAATTTGAGTTTTTTCCTCATTCCACAAACATCATTAAACAACTTGGAAGGACTTGCTTTTTTCACATCCTCAATTGTAAGTAATCCCAGTTGTTGAAGGATTGGAACTAACTCTTCTCTTATTCCCAAATTCGTGTAATCTTCTACCGTAGCATATTTTGGTTTCTTCTCAGGTTTCATTTGTGGGAAAAATAAAACATCCTGGATAGAATTAGAATTAGTCATGATCATACTCAATCTATCAATACCAATTCCCAAACCAGCTGTAGGTGGCATGCCATATTCCAATGCTCTAAGGAAATCCTCATCCAAAACCATCGCTTCATCATCTCCTCTTTTTCCTAATTCCAATTGTTCTTCAAATCTTTGTCTTTGGTCAATCGGATCATTCAGCTCAGAAAATGCATTACAAATTTCTTTTCCATTACAAATCGCCTCAAACCTTTCTACCAATCCTTCTTTGTCTCGGTGCTTTTTTGCCAATGGAGACATTTCTACAGGATAATCGGTAATGAAAGTTGGCTGAATTAAATAAGGCTCACATTTTTCCCCAAAAATTTCATCAATCAATTTGCCTTTTCCCATTGTATCATCAATAGGAACATTCAACTTTCTGGCAGTTGCCTTCAATTCCTCCTCACTCATTTCCGAAATATCAATTTCAGTAAAATGCTCGATTGCCTCATACATTGTAAATCTCTTCCATGGCCTTTGGAAATCAATTTTATTTTCCCCCACTTCCACAACTGTATCTCCATGAAGTTTCATAGCAATTTTCTCCACCACTTCTTCCACCAAATCCATCATCCAGTTGTAGTCTTTATAGGCTACATACAATTCTATTTGGGTAAACTCAGGATTGTGGAATCGACTCATTCCCTCATTTCTAAAATCTTTAGAAAACTCATAAACCCCATCATAGCCACCTACAATAAGTCTTTTCAGATACAATTCATTGGCAATACGCATGAAAAGCGTCATGTCCAGTGTATTGTGATGGGTTTTGAAAGGTCTTGCAGCCGCTCCACCATAAATAGGCTGAAGAATAGGCGTTTCAACTTCCAAATAACCTTTACCATTAAGGTATTCGCGCATCACATTCATCAGTTGTGTCCTTTTAATGAAAGTTTCCCTGACTTCTGGGTTTACAACCAAATCAACATACCGTTGCCTGTATCTTAGTTCCGGATTCGTAAAAGCATCATGCACCACTCCTTCATAATCTGTTTTTGGAAGTGGAAGTGGTTTTAGAGACTTTGTTAAGACTTTAAACTCAGTTACATGAATGGTGATTTCCCCAGTCTGTGTTGTAAACACATATCCCTTTACCCCAATGATATCTCCAATATCCAATAACTTTTTGAATACGGTATTATACATGGTTTTATCTTCTCCAGCGCAAATATCATCTCTTCTCAAATAAACCTGGATCCTGCCTGTAGCATCCTGAATTTCAGCAAAAGCAGCACTTCCCATTATCCTAAAACCCATAATTCTACCAGCAAGGGAAATATCCTTATACTGGAGTTTCATCCTTTCATAATTCTCATGGATATCTTTACTATGGGCGTTCACAACAAATAAATCAGCTGGGTATGGTTCTATTCCCAAATCCAATAATTTTTGTCTTTTTTCTCTTCTTAAAATCTCTTGTTCGCTTAAATGCTGCATCTTTTTAATAATTTTTCCACCAACCTGTCCCCAAATAAATAGTTGTTAAAATTTAGGATAAATTCTTTTTGTATGTATTAAAGTCTGAACAATTCTTAGCGTTTGGAATTAAACAAAATGTTTAACATCAATTACTAAAATTGTTTTCACCAATTCCCCATTATTTGCAAGGGCATTTTCCTTGGAAAAAACATGGAATCGGCAAAGTTAGAGAAGAATTTGAGTATATGATATAAAATAATTAATTTGTTAATAATTTTACCATGGAAAAATGGTTGTTGAGATGGTAAAAAGGAGTTTTATAAAATCTTTTTTTATCCTTTTTAATTTTTAGAAAAGGTCAGCCAAATCCTAAAATAGATTTTATGATTCTTTTAGAAGAGACAATTTAGAAAAGTTACATACTTGGTTTAAAGTTTGTGCCAAACTTTCCTTGAATTTACCTGTGAGCTGGCAAATAAAATCAACAATATATTAGATTTGTTCAGGAACTTTTTTGGGTAGCTATTTTTTTTAATTATCAACATTGAATCCACATTAAATTTACTATCATAATTTCGGACTGTATACAAAATACCTAACAGATTTTTTCTAACTAATGAAACCTTTAAGGTTAATAATTCACGCGACTGTAGGGAGTGTTTTTTTAATTATTCTTACCCTTGCCGTCCTGATCAACAAAAGGATCGGGATACTAGAATTATTGTTACCAAACGATATAAAAGGCGTAAAAGAAATGGTGTTAGTGCCAGGAGGCAAGTTTACCTTAAAACATGGACCGGAATACATCGATAAATCAGAAAATTATCAAAAAGTTTGGGTATCCGCATTTTATATGGATAAAACCCCAGTTACCAATCAGGATTTTGAGGAGTATTTAAAAGCTGGAGGTCTTCCTACCGCTTATTGGGAAGATGACAGCTTTCATGGTAAAAATAATCCGGTAACGGGAATTAGCTGGTATCAAGCAGTTGATTTTTGTAATTGGAGAAGCAAAGTGGAAGGACTTTCTCCAGCTTATATTCAAGTAATGGAATTGGATAGCTGGGGACAACAAAAATGGGTAATTGCACCACTTTCATCTGGTTACCGTCTACCTTCCGAAATTGAATTTGAATATGCTGCTTGTGGTGGGAATGACGAAAATTATTATCCATGGGGAAATTCATTTAAAAATACTCTTGCCAATTTTGATAATGAAAAAGGAAACGAAATAGGTAATTGGGTCCATTTGGCAGATGTTTCTTCTCAATACCAAAATGATTATGGATTACTCGGAATGAGTGGAAATGTATGGGAATGGACTAATGATTGGTTTGAGGCTGAAAAAATTAAAACACCCAATAGAAAAAAATCCATCAAGGAAAAACCCTACTTTTCCAAAGTTTTAAAAGGAGGCTCATTTGGTAGTCCTTCTAAAAAGTTTTTGAGAGTTGCCTCAAAAAGTCATTCAACCCCTAGTAATTTTAATTTTGATATTGGATTCAGATGCATCCGACCAATTTCATTACAAATGGTAGTATTCAGAGGAGGAATTTCCACTAACTTAGAAGTTTCCCACAAATTCTATACGCCTAATTATCAAATTACTGATTTCAAAAATGTAGATTTTAAACGCTTTGATGAAAAGTTCAATAAAAAACTCGAAGTGTTTATCGCAGAAAACTATCCTAATTGTATTTATTTTAGTGAAAATGTAGGCGAACAAAAAGTACTTACTCCAAAACAATTGGCTGATTTAATTATTGGAGTCTCTCTGAGGAACAAAATTAATCCTATTTTCCTAACGGCAGTTCTGGCTTCTGAAAGTGGATTTGCCAGTGCAGGGTTACCCCGCTGGTTTAATAATCCTTTGCATTTCAGTTGGATAGAGGCCCCAAAGCAAAAAGATCTTTATTATTCTGTTTTACCTAATCATTCTAACCGAAACCGACAATATCCAGATCTTAAATCAAACTTAACAGCATTCTGTAAATTCATCCAAAAGGAACAAATAAAGACAGCAGGGAAATCTGATTTATACGATTTTCAGTTAAATTATTTAGGAAAGGAAAATAAGAAGTGGTTTTATGTATTTTCAAAAATCTATTTCGATCTGGCAGGAATGCCTGTTGGAGCAGATTTTCCAGAAAAGAATTTTGGAAAACTAGTTTATACAGATTGGAATAGCTACACCTACAGAACCCCACTTAAATCAACCGTTCCAGTAAAAAAAGCCGAACCTCAACTGGCAAACAAAAAACCAGAGGAAAACACCAAATATTTTTTGATTATTGATTCATTTGAGAATAATGACAAAGCACAAAATTCTTTGAGAAGACTTATCAAATTTGGGTTTATCAGTTCTGAACTGGTTAATGTAGATAAGCAATATAATTTAGCGATTGCCCATTTTTCCTCAATCGATGAAGCACAATCTGCCCAAAAGAGCTTTAGTGAACTTTACGATAATATCTGGATTTTAGAATTATAGCCTACCAATAAATAAATTATGGTTATTTCAATGATCGCTGCTGTTTCAGAAAATAATATTATTGGCCAGGACAACAAACTGGTTTGGAACCTTCCTACTGATACTCAATATTATAAGGATACTGTAAGAAATAAAACCATTATTATGGGAAGAAAAACTGCAGAATCTCCCGATATGTTTTTTTCCAAAAAAAGAAATATTTTAATCACCAGAAAAGAGAATTACCAAAAAGAAAACTTTGAAGTAACCTCAGGCTTGGAAGAAGCTCTAAAATTAACGGATGATAATGAGGAAGTTATTATTACAGGAGGAGGACAGATTTATAAAATGGGAATGGAGGTAGCCGACAGGCTATATATCACCAGAGTACATACTGAAATTGAGGGAGATACTAGTTTTCCAATGATAGATCCTAAAATATGGAAAGTTACTTCGGAAAGGAAATTGGAAGCAAATGAAAAAAATGAGTATAGTTTTTCATTTTTGATTTATGAAAGAATATAAGTTAATGTAATTGCAATTCCCAATGTAGCAAATTTAGTCATTTTCGTAGCACAGAACCCAAAAAGAAGCAAGGTCGCGAAAATGCAGCCCCTGCTGAGACAAACTTTTTAGTTACATTAGGAATCTCTGTAAATGTGCTTTTAGTTTTTGTGAAAACACTCTAATTCGATTAGCTAACAATTAAGTAGTAATTCAAAATTAACCGTGTATTATTTTGCCGTAAAAAACTGATAGAAAGATTACTATTTCTCAGAAATAATAGTGCCCAGTGTGGAGCACTGGTGCTTAAAAAACCAAAAATGGAAAAACCTGAACACAAAACCTTTATGCAAATCGCGATTGCCCTGGCTGTGGAAGGAGTAAAGGCTGGAGTAGGAGGACCTTTTGGCGCCATTGTGGTGAAAGGTGGTAAAATTGTTGGAAGAGGAAATAATCAGGTAACTTCTACCAACGATCCCACCGCCCATGCTGAAGTTGTAGCCATAAGGGATGCTTGCAAAAATTTAGGTACTTTTCAATTGGATGGCTGCACCATATATACTTCCTGCGAACCCTGCCCAATGTGCCTTGGTGCCATTTATTGGGCCAGGCCAGATCAGTTATTTTATGCCTGTACCAAAGAGGATGCTTCCGAAAATGGTTTTGACGATTCCTTTATTTACAAGGAATTAGAATTGAGTTGGGAAGAAAGAAAAATCCCTACAAAACAAATCTCCAGACAAGAAGGACTTGAAACCTTTCTGACCTGGAGAAATAATACTGATAAAAAACTTTATTGAAGTGGAAAATTAATTTTCCACCTTACTTTTAGTCTTTTTATCCTTCAACATTTTAATAATTTTATCTTTATCCTTAAGCTGTTCCTTTAAAGTTTCAACTTGTTCCTTCAGATATTTTATTTCCAAATCTTTAGAAAAATCTCCTTTACTATCCTCCTCTTTTCTTGGAACAACTTCTTCAGTGGTATCCCACTCAAACTTTTGCTTGAATTTATTGAACATATCAAACAAATCATCCATTCCAGGATTTCTGCCATTATTGGATTGCTTGAATTTATTAAATCCTCTCGCCATCATTTCCTTTATAAACTCATTTATTAGCGATTCAAATTTATCATCGTTCTCTTTCATAATATCTATCTTTAATCTGAGGTTTCCTATGCTTATGAGAAACCAAAATAAAATTTACAGTAAATTTAACGAAATCTTTACTCTATTAAACAAAAAGATTCCTTGTATAGATTCATTTTGATTTAAATGGTTCATTAACCTTATATTAGGTGATGGAATTCTAATCAACTGAAGATAGATCAATCTTTTTATCATTAGATAATAATACTTGCCAATAGGCTCGTTTTATAGCTTTAAGAACCTATATTTATTATTAATGAAAAATTTTATCTCACCAAAAATCTATTGAGGCAAAATTCATCCTATTTACTTCAACTAATTTTTTAGAGATTAAAATCACACTAAAATTATTTTTTGATTGCCTTACAATTAGTTTTACAAAAATTTTCCCACCCAAATTTTATGGGAATGGAGGTAAAAATTGAAGTTTAGTTTATAGTGATATTAATTTCAAAAAAAACAAAAAGGCACCACAGTACTGATTAATGCCAATTATTACTTTCATATCTGATTTTGGAAATACTGATTTTTACGTTGCCTCCGTAAAAGCAGCCATTCTATGCCAATTTCCCAACCAACAGATTATTGATATTTCCCATTCTACCAAATGTGGCAATATCGCCTACGCAGGTTTTAATATAAAGGCTGTTTACCAGGATTTCCCGGAAGGTACTATTCATATGGTAGCTATTGGAACCACAGATAGTTTTCAAAATCAACATTTACTTGTAAAGTTCAATGGTCACTATTTTATTGGACCTGATAATGGTATTTTCAGCTTAATTTCTGATGAAGAGCCAGAAGAAATCATCAACCTTTTCAAACCAGATAACTGGATAAAATCATTTCCAGCAAAGTCTATTTATGCCAATATCGCTGTTCGGTTATTAAGCGGACATCTTCCTGAAGAACTTGGGGAATCGGTTTCTCATTTCCAGAAGAAGATTCTTGGTAGTGTTTCCATTAATAAAAATCAGATAAAAGGAAAAGTGGTGTATGTTGATTTTAATGGCAATTTGATCACCAATATTGATTTGGACACTTTTCAGCAATTAAGAAAGGAAAGGCGATATGAAGTTGAATTTGAATATGAGTCTGTTAGAAGAATAGCCCACCATTATTCCACTGTGGAGTTTGGCGATTGTGTAGTCATATTCAATAGTTTAGGTTTTCTGGAAATTGCCATTAACCAAGGGAATGCCAGCCATTTGCTGGGCATGTCCATCAATAGCCCTGTTTTAGTCTCCTTTCACCCCGAAATCAACTGAATTTAACATTTCTTTAACAAATTATCACTGCTTTAAAATGTAAGTTTGTGGCGCGTCAAATTTTTAGTAAATTGAATTTCCTCAATTTTACTCTTTTGGCCTATATTAATTAAAATGGGGCTTAAGTACCGGTACTTGTTTAATTAGTGGGAGATATTATCTCACTATCAATGAGTTGTGGTAAACTAGGTAATGTTTATTCAAAAAAACTACTTAAAATTTAAAAACACATTTATTGATTTAATTTTTTACTAAAATCTTTTAAAATGAAAACACACAAATTTCTACCAATTTTTATTGCAATTTTCACTTTAGGACTTTGCAGTGCTGAGTTATTCGCACAAATTCAATCGCCTCAACCAAGCCCGGCTGCCAGTGTAACACAAAAAGTTGGCTTCACTAATATTACAATTGAGTACTCGTCTCCGGGTGTAAAAGGAAGAAAAGTTTTTGGTGAGTTACAAAAATTTGGCACTACCTGGAGAGCAGGAGCAAATCAGGCTACAAAAATCACTTTTAGTACTGATGTAAAAGTAGGAGGAAAAGACCTTAATGCAGGTTCCTATAGCATTTCAATTAAGCCTGTGAAAAGTGGTGACTGGACCATCTATTTACACGGTGATGGAAAAAGCATTTCTAATTACATGAGCCAGGGAAAAGTTGATGAAACAAAATTAGAAGCTGAAGCGGCAGCAAAAATAAGTGCCACACCAAAATCGCTTTCTGATGCTGTAGAAAGATTAGTATATGTAGTATCAGCTGAAGATAACAAAACTGGTAAAGTATCTATGGCCTGGGATAAAACAATGGTTTCTTTTGATGTAGATACCAATCCTGAAGGAATTATCGAAGGTTTTAAAGGTTCTTTCAAATAAGTATTATAACTTACAACAAGTAGTGGTAAGTATACCACTACTTTTCTTTCCCTTCCAAAACTCATTACTTACTATCCAAAAAGAATTATTTAAACTACAACTTGGGATAATAATCTTATAAAAGTTGTTTATTCATTAAACAAAATAGGTATTAAATATTTCATCAACAGTTTTTGTGTAAAGTAGTTTTGCCGTTCTCATTTATTTATAATAACTATTTCTCACAAACCTCAAATTAACTCAGGCATGTCTCATAAATCAATAAAATCCGCCTTCATATTGTTGGCAGCTTTAGTTCTACCATTTAAAATTTTTGCTCAGGCTGGCCCTGCTACTTCCAAAAGTTCTTCTGAAATAAAACATGCTCTGAATAAATTACAAGTTCTAGGCTCTGTGCTTTATGTAGCTGCCCATCCAGATGATGAAAATACAAGGATGATTACTTATATGGCCAATGAAAAAGGGATGAATACAGCCTACCTTTCTTTGACAAGAGGAGATGGTGGACAAAACTTAATTGGTAAAGAAGTAAGAGAGCAAATGGGTTTGATTAGAACCCAGGAATTATTAGCAGCAAGAAGAACAGATGGAGGACAACAATTTTTTTCCAGAGCCAATGATTTTGGATACTCCAAACATCCAAGTGAAACCCTTACCATTTGGGATAAAGAAAAAGTGCTGGCCGATGCTGTTTGGGTAATCAGAAAGTTTAAGCCAGATGTAATCATTACCAGATTTTCCCCAAACAGGGATGGAAAAACACACGGACATCATACCACTTCTGCTAAAATTGCCTTGGAAGCCTTTTCCGCTGCAGCTGATCCTAACCAATTTCCAGAGCAATTAGAATTTGTAGATCCATGGCAGGCCAAAAGAATTTTATGGAATACATCATGGTGGTTTTTCCGGACCCAAAAGAATCATGATTTTTCCCAATACCTTAAAATAGATGCTGGTGCTTATAATACACTTTTAGGGAAATCTTATGGGGAAATTGCTGCTAAAAGTAGAAGCATGCATAAAAGTCAGGGGTTTGGTGCCAGTATGCAAAGAGGAAGTGAAATAGAATATTTAAGTCATCTAAATGGAGACAGTGCAGCCACTGATTTATTCGAAGGAATTGTGACCAACTGGGACAGGGTAGAAGGAAGTGAAAAGGTAAAGTCATTAATTGGAGAAGCAGTTGCTAATTATAATATTGAAAAACCTTCTGCTTCCTTAAATACTTTGCTTAAAGCCCATACAGAAATTGCAAAACTTCCTGCTGAAAATCATTATGTAAATCTGAAAAAACAGGAATTAGAAGACTTGATTTTACAGTGCGCTGGAATCTGGGCAGATGCCAACAGTAAAGTTTACAGTACTTCTCCTGAGGACAGTTTATTTGTGACCGCCAGAATTATCAAAAGATCTCAGGCTAAAGTTGTTTTAAAAGCTATTGATTATCAATACACTAAATTCGAAAATGATTCTATTCTTGAATTTAATAAACTGGTTACTGTAGAAGATTCATTTAAAATACCCTCAACCCTTTCCTATTCACAACCTTATTGGCTTAGAGAAACTCCACTGAAAGGCATGTTTCAGGTGGCTAATCAGGAATTAATTGGCTTGCCTGAGAATGAGCCACCGATTTCAGTTATTTATACTTTGGAAATAGAAAGTGAAGGAATAAAAAGAGAAATACCTTTAATTACTCCGGTCATGTACCGATGGGTTGATCCGGCTGATGGGGAAAAATACAGACCCCTTGCTATTGCTCCTCCGGTTACTGCCAACATTGCAGAACAAGTTTACATTTTTGCTAATCAAGAAGCACTTCCTATAGATATCATTTTAAAATCAAATACAGAGAACATTGAAGGCGATTTGACTTTGGATTTTCCAAAAGGCTGGAAAAGCTCTCCGGAAAAGATTCCTTTTAGCTTTAAAGAAAAATTTGAAGAGTTAAACACCACCTTTCAGGTAACTCCACCAGAAGGGCAATCTATTGGAAAGATAAAAGCTTTGGTAAAAATTGGAGACCAGTCTTTAGACTATAGCCTGAAGATAATTGATTATCAACATATTCCTGTTCAAACTATTTTCCCAAAAGCAGAAGCAAAATTGGCCAAACTTGATATCCAGATTCAGGGCAAAAAAATTGGATACATCATGGGTTCTGGAGATGCTGTTCCCGAAGCTTTAAGGCAAATAGGCTATTCTGTTGATATCCTTTCCGATGAAGATATCAACTCGGCTAACCTGAGCCAATATGATGCAGTTATTACCGGAGTGAGAGTTTATAACACTAATAGCCGGATGAAATTCCATCAGAAATATTTGATGGAATATATGGAAAAAGGTGGAAATGTAATTGTACAATATAATACCAATCGTTCACTTACAGACGATTTAGGTCCCTATCCTTTAAAAATTTCACGAGACAGGGTAACCGTAGAAGAAGCAGAAGTGAAGTTGCTAAACTCTAACCACGAAATACTCAGTTTTCCCAATAAAATTACAGAAGCAGATTTTGATGGATGGGTGCAGGAAAGAGGACTTTATTTCCCCAATGAATGGGATGAAAAGTATGAACCAATCATCTCCATGAATGATCCCGGAGAAGATCCTAAATCTGGTAGCCTATTAGTTACCAAATACGGAGAAGGCAGCTATATCTATACCGGGTTATCCTTTTTCAGAGAATTGCCAGCTGGTGTTCCCGGAGCCTACCGACTTTTAGCTAACCTCATTGGCTATGGAAAAAAGGAACCTATGAAGCTGGAAACAGCCAAGTAATCAGTATTGAAAAACAAAAAAAGGAATTGGTTTTTAATTTAAATCAATTCCTTTTTTTATGATCAGTTGGCAACTCCTTACACTGCCACCTGAATATTTTTTTTCTGATTATGTAATCCACATTCAGTTTTACTGGTGGCTTTCCATCTTCCTGTTCTTCCTTCTCCTTTTGAAGTACAATGCATACAACCCACTGAACCATAGCCTTTGCTTAAAAGTGGATTTCTTGGCAAGTTGTATTTAGCTATATGCTTGTTGACTTCCTCCAGAGAAACATCTATTATCGGATGGAATTTTAATATTTCCTTAGTTTGTTCAAAAACTGATTTTCCGTTTCTAAATTCATTTTGTTGACCAATTAATCCTGAAATCCAAACCTGATGCTTTTCTTTCAGACTATTGAGTGGTAAAACTTTGTTTACTGAGCAACACAAATCAGGGTTTTCCTTCCATATCTGATTTTCTGTGGTAAACTTATTATGCAATTTATCAGGGTTAAGGTCTATAATTTCAATCCCCAATAAATCCTGCAAATGGTTTTTATAATTTAATGTTTCCTGAAAGTGATAATTTGTATTGATAAAATAAACTTTCTGGTTTTTATTAATTTTGCTGATCAAATGCAACAAATAAACAGAAGTTGTTCCAAATGAAGAAGTCATTAAAACCTGATTTTTTGGAAAATCCTGGTACAACAGTCCAAGTCTTTCTTCTGGTTTTAATTTATTGTAAAGTAAATTAAGCGACTCCGTTTCAATTTCCTGTGTCTCCATTTTTATCATTCTTCTCAATTAGGTTTGAAGTAATTTGATTAAGGACGTCTATTTTATGCTGGAAATCTCCTTTAAGACTGTCTCTTATTATTTTTAGTCTATCAAGCGTTTCAGTAATATTTTCTGGTAAAATATCTTCCAGAAGCATTCTAAATCTTTTGGCAAATGTTGGTGATTTTCCATTGGTGGAAATTGCCACTTTAAGATCACCTTTAGTTACAATCGATCCTAAATAAAAATCACACAGATCTGGCGTATCAGCTACATTCGTAAGGATATTTCTGGCAACAGCCATTTCCCGAATTCCCATATTAATTTTATTGTCGTCAGTAGCCACAATCACCAGCTTTTTCCCTTCCAAATCTCCTTCTTCAAAATTTCTTTTGTGAACAATCACCTGCTCATGTCTTCCTGCTATTTCAGCAACCTCCTCTATAAACTCAGGAGCAACCAGGGTTATTCTTGCATTTGGGCTGCTTTTCATAATATATCTCATTTTCTCAGCTCCTGCATCTCCTCCTCCTACAATCAGGATATCGAATTTGTCCAGCTTCAGGAAAACCGGATAAAGTACATTTCGAGATATATTTTCAACTGATTGATCCATATTTTATAGCGAACCGCTATTGGTTTTTAATGAGAAACAATTGTAAGTATCTGAATTTCATGTGGCAAATAACTTACTAATTCCCAATACCTATTTTAGTCTAACACCTATCCTTCGTAGTAATAATTCTGTGAAACATACTCCATTACAAATTCCGGATGAAGCTTAACCACCTCTCCAATAATAATAATGGCAGGGGTTCCTATTTTTCCTGATTCCGCCTTTTCCACAATACTATCCATTGTTCCCACTACTATTTTCTCTTCAGGCAATGAGCCATTCTGTATAATCAGAACTGGAGTTTCAGCTTTTCCTAAGGCTTTAAATAATTTTGAAATCTGAGAAAGTTTTTTCATTCCCATCAAAACCACCAAAGTAGCATTTGTGCTTGCTGCCACTTTTATATCCCCAGTCAACTCACTCTCACTTCCAGTAGCTGTAGTTACCCAAAAACTATGGGTTATTTCTCTTCTGGTTAAGGGAATATTTTGCAAACCAGCCAAAGAAGTGGCACTGGAAATTCCGGGAATTACTTCCACTTCAATCCCAAAGCTTTCTGCATATTCTTTCTCCTCATGCCCTCTTCCAAAAATAAATGGATCTCCACCTTTAAGTCTCACAACATTACCCTTTATAAGCACCTGAGAAACAATTATCTCATTAATTTTTTGTTGCTTATAACTATGAGCACCCGACCTCTTCCCCACAAATATTTTGGTTGCATTTTCTGGAACATAATCTAATAAGTCCTTATGTACCAGAGCATCGTAAAGCACTACTCTCGCATTTTGCAGTGCTTTTACTCCTTTTACACTTATCAGATCCGGATCTCCGGGTCCTGCTCCAACCAACGTAAGTTTTTTTACCATCAATTAGGCTTTATAATACTCATCAATTACCAACTTACCCTCCTGGTTTTTATCTTGTTGGATTTGTTTTTTTCTGTGTGATAATACCTCCTCGAAAAACTTAACTCCTCTCTCAAGATAGCTTTCTGCAAATTTTTTGGAAGGCTCTTGTTTGTTCAACTGAAGAACATCTTCCTCAAAAGAACCTTCAAATTTAAACTTACCAGTAGAAACAAAATGCTTGTCAAAATCACGGATAATTCCGATTTGAGTATTACATTTTACATCATCACTCAGTAAAAGTGCCTTGGCAGCAATAATTTTTATATTATAAGCATGGTAAATAGCATCAGCAAAATGACCCTCACCAATTGCTTCTTTTGCCAAGCTAATTTTGGTTTCTGCATCTTTCAAAATCAGCCCGATCATATCGTACATTACACCAGCACATTCTCCAACTCCAATAGCTAATTTAAATTCTTCAGTATCTCCCCAATCAACAAAATCTTCGGCAACCAACTCAGATGTATCTGCAAGAGGTTTCAATAAATCGTAAAAATACCTTTTTCCCAATCGGTAGAAGTAGTCATTAAAATATTCGCCTTCTTCTTTCTTATCCTCAAAATCATTTAAAACCCATCTGATGGCTTCAATAATTTTCTTAGAAGGAAGTTTGATCACTTTTTCAGCCACAAAACCTTTTCCACTTGGATCAACCCCACCACCAATCACCACTTGCATCGCTGGTATAACCAAAGCCCCTTTTTTTATAGAACTTCCATGGAACCCAATATTTGCAGCCATATGTTGACCACATGAGTTCATACATCCACTTATCTTAAATTTAACCTGAGAATCAAATACAAGATCATGGTATTCTTTTCTAATCATTTTTTCTATCTCAACTGAAAGAACAGTACTATTCGATACTCCTAAATTACAAGTATCTGTACCAGGGCAGGCAGTAATATCAGCAGCAGAATTGAAACCTGGTTGAGCCAGATTTAATTCATATAATTTATTGAAAATGACCGGAAGTGCTTCTTTTTTAATGTATTTGAACAACAGGTTTTGATCCACAGTTACCCTGATATCATCTCCTGCATATTCTTTAATTAAATCAGAAAGCTCTCTTGCGGTATCTGAACTGAAGTTACCAAGAGGTACAAGAGCATACACCCCGTAATATCCTTTTTGCTTTTGTTCGAACACATTAGTTACTAACCAATCTTTGTAAAGTTGCTCATCCAAAACTTTTACTTCTCCAATTTCCTTTTCCGCTGGCAGGCTCACTACCTCTTCTTTAATTTCAATTTTTCCAACTTTTGCTTGTAAAGCCTTTCTTTCTTCCTCTACCAATTCTACAATTTTTTTAGCTCCAATTTTTTTAGCTAAAAATTTCATCCTTGCTTTATTTCTACTGGTTCTTTCTCCATGTCTGTCAAAAACTCTAACTAAAGCCTCAGCAAATGGTAATACTTCTTCTTCCGGTAAAAATTCATACGCAGTGTAGGCAATCATAGAAAGCGCACCTAAACCACCAGCAATTAGTACTTTAAATCCTTTCTTTTCTACTCCGTCAACAGTTTGAACTCTTGGAATTAAACCTAAATCATGGAAATAAGTAAAAGCGGAATCATCATCACTTGAAGAAAGTGCAATTTTAAATTTCCTTCCCATTTCCTGGCAAATAGGATTTCTTAAAAAGAATTCAAATAACTTTTGTGCGTAAGGGGAAACATCAAAAAGTTCATTTGGGTCTATTCCCGCAACTGCAGAAGCAGTTATATTTCTTACAGTGTTTCCACAAGCTTCTCTTAGGGTAATATCCGATTCTTCCAAATCGGCCCAAAGTGCGGGCGACTCTTCTACTTTCACATAATGAAGCTGAATATCCTGTCGGGTAGTAAGGTGCAAGTTTCCATTGCTAAATTTATCGGAAGTAGCCGCAATGGTTTTTAATTGCTTAGAAGTTATTTTTCCATAAGGAATTTTAATCCTTATCATTTGCACTCCTAGTTGCCTTTGTCCATAAACCCCTCTGGTTAACCTGAAAAGCTTAAACTTATCTTCTGGAATTTTACCAGCATTAAACTCTTTAATTTTTTCATCCAGTTCCAGAATATCTTTTCTGGCCTCCTTACTAATGTTCGAATTTGGATTTGTGCTCATTTTGGTTGATATATATATTTTTTGAGATAAAAAAACCTTCATATTTAAAATAGGAAGGCTTACACTTTTTATGATTAACTTTTAATAAAATTAAAATCAATCGGAATGTATGAAGCCTTCCTTAAGCTGCTGTATTTCACAGCAACAACAACAATTACAACAACAATAATTAAAACAATTCATGTGAGTTTGATTAAGAATAAGGTGAAAATATATAGTATGGTCAAAAAAAAAGCCTTTCCAGATGGAAAGGCTTTAGTATTTTGAATATGTACTAAATTTAATGACGTAATGACACACCTTTCCTATAGAAAACCAGCATCATACAACAGCTATGATGGGCATTTGGTCGACTTTGGAATGGAGTGTTATTAAACATAAAATCGATATTTAAACTTATTTCTGACTACAATATTAAAGACTAAACAAAACCCATGCAAGCTTTTTTTATTATTTAATATATTAATATGCTAATAAATCAATTGATCTTTTGCAAATCTGTCAGATAAATTACGGATTAGTTGAAAAACTAGTATAAGTTTTTTCATTTTAATTTTTCAACTTTATCTGCTAACTCCAAGATTTATTTTAAAGTTCATTTGTCTTAGTTTTTTTCATAGTGGATATATAAAAGTTTACTAACAAAAAAACCCGGATATACCGGGTTAAAGAGCTTGTTTAAGCTTCAAATATTATATTAAAACCGCCCATTTCAAGAACCTCAGTCCAGTATTTTCATTTACAATAGCACTGCTACTGAATGTTGGCTCAGCCA
>JAHQVQ010000430.1 GCA_019634305.1 Flammeovirgaceae bacterium
AAATCCCTACTTTTGCTTATTCATGAAAAGCAAAAACCTAATATCGCCTGCTTGTGTAGTCTTTTCCCGATGGACCCGGAAAAGTTATGCGGTTTTTGCCAGCTTAAACAAAGTGATTAATATTTCCCGACTGGCAGTTGAAATTTGTGTTACTTCTTTTTGCAAAATCCCTTCAGTATTAAGATTTACCAATCAGGAAACTCAAAAAGAGGGTGATTTCACAGCATTAGATTTGGATGAAGAAAGTTCAGCGTTTTCACTTTGGCTCATAGAATTATTTGTATCGGCAGGTTTAATAAAAATTGATTTTTCCTTTTCAGGAAATGTTATAAATATAATCTTCATTCAAAGCCCCTATTTTGCAGTTTGCAATATTTGGGCTTTGTTATTTTTTATAGAAAATGGAAAATAGTTCATTGCTTGAATTCGATAAAAAGCACATTTGGCATCCTTATACTTCGGCCACCAATCCACTGGATTGTTTGTTGGTGGATCATGCACAGGGTGTAACCTTATCGCTTGAAAACGGGCAGAAACTCATTGATGGCATGTCCAGTTGGTGGTCGGTGATTCATGGCTACAATCACCCTGTTTTAAACGAGGCATTGAAAAAGCAAACAGACCAAATGGCTCACGTGATGTTTGGAGGACTTACCCACCGACCCGCCATTGAGCTTGCTCAAAAATTGCTCTCCATTGTACCCAAAGGATTGGAACATATTTTCTATTGCGATTCCGGCTCTGTGGCGGTGGAAGTTGCCATGAAGATGGCATTGCAGTATTGGCATGCTTTAAAAAAGGCACAAAAAAACACTTTTGTAACCATTAGGAAAGGTTATCATGGAGATACCTGGCATGCCATGTCCACTTGTGATCCAGCTACTGGTATGCATCATATTTTTAATGAAAAATTACCCAAACAGTTCTTTTTACCCGAACCAAAATCCAAATTTAAGGAGGCTTTTCAGGAGGAAGAATTATTGGAAGTTGCTGAATTTTTAAAGAAAAATGCTGATCAGATTGCTGCTTTTATTTTAGAGCCGATGGTTCAGGGAGCTGGAGGAATGCGATTTTATCATCCTGAATACCTTAAAGGAATAAAAGCATTATGCGAAAAGTATGACATCTTACTCATTGCCGATGAGATTGCCACTGGCTTTGGACGAACGGGGAAATTATTTGCCTGCGAACATGCCAATATCACTCCGGATATCATGTGTTTGGGAAAGGCCATTACAGGGGGATATTTGTCTTTTGCAGCCACACTTTGTACCAAAAAAGTAGCCACTACTATTTCCAGTGCTCCTCCAGGAGTTTTTATGCACGGACCAACTTTTATGGGGAATCCGCTTGCAGCTGCTTTGGCTTTAGCCAGTATCAAATTGCTTTTAGAAAGTGGCTGGCAACAAAATATCAACCGAATAGAAAAACATTTTCAGCAAAGCTTACCCCAATTACAAAAGTTGGATGCTGTAAAAGATGTTCGGGTATTGGGAGCCATTGGCGTAGTGGAAATGCAGGAACCGGTTGACATGAAAGTCATACAAAAAGAGTTCGTGGCAAGAGGCATTTGGATGCGCCCTTTTGGAAAGCTGGTTTATACCATGCCACCTTTTGTCATTACTGATGAAGAACTCACCAAATTGACTGATGGCATTTGCACTGTCATTGAAAAAATTTATAGAAATGGAAAGTAGATTCAACACAAAACTTGATGAGTTGAAGGCTACAGGAAATTTTCGTATTTTGCCCGAGCAGCCTGACTCAGCATTATTAAACCTGAGTTCCAATGATTACCTGGGACTAAGTGAGGATGAAAATTTATATCATGAATTTCTTGATTCCCTTTCCAAAAAACGGCTTTCTTTTACCGCTTCATCCTCCCGTTTGTTGAGTGGGAATTCTGTAGAATATGGACAGTTAGAAAACCTAATTGCTTCTACTTATGAAAAGGAATCCTGTTTGCTTTATAATAGTGGCTACCATGCTAATGTAGGTATAATTTCAGCCTTAGCGGGTAAAAATGACCTGATTGTTTCCGATAAATTTATTCATGCCAGTCTGATAGATGGTGTTCGGCTAAGTAAGGCCCAGGTGATGCGTTATAGGCATCTGGATCATGACCATTTGGAAAATATTTTAGCCAGTCACCGAGATGAATACGATCAGGTTTTTATTTTAAGTGAAAGTATTTTCAGCATGGATGGAGATTTAGCTGATTTGGAAAAATTAGTGGAGCTAAAACAAAAATTTAATTGCTTTCTTTATCTGGATGAAGCTCATGCCGTTGGTGCAGTAGGGCAAATGGGATTAGGGTTAGCAGAAACCTCTGGTTTAATCTCAGAAATTGATTTTATAGTGGGAACATTTGGAAAAGCTCTGGCTTCTGTTGGAGCTTTTGTGTGTTGTAAAAAGCTTTTCAAAGACTATCTGGTCAATCATTCCCGAACCTTGATTTACACTACAGCTCTTCCTCCGGTAAACCTTGCATGGAGCAAATTTATTTTTGAAAGACTTCCTGATTTCCAATCTCTTAGAAAAGGGCTTAAAAACTTAAGTGATCAATTTGCTCGTCAGTTGGGACAAATTCCCCAAAGCCATATTATTCCTTTTATCATTGGCGCTAATGAAGCCACCATTGCCCAATCGAAATCACTTAAAGCAAATGGTTTTCACGTTTTACCTATCAGGTATCCCACAGTACTACAAGGGACTGCAAGACTGAGGTTTTCGCTCAATGCCAAAATGACTAAAGAACAACTCCAACCAATCATTAAATTATTGAAGGAAAATGAATAAAATCTGGCTAAATAAAGCAGGCAACAAAAACTGCATTTTGTTTTTCAATGGTTGGGGAATGGATGAAAATGCCATTCAACATCTGGAAATTGGAGCATTCGATCTCTGCATGTTGAATGATTATAATCCTCTGGATATTATTCCTGAAGAGTCATTTATTTCTTATGAAAAAATTTATCTGGTCGCCTGGTCCATGGGTGTTTGGGCGGCTGCCAGAGTTTTGGGAAACACCTCTATTAATGTTCAAAAAGCTATTGCGATTAATGGAACGCTTCTTCCCATTCACAATGATCAGGGAATTCCCAAAGCCATATTTGATCATACTCTGGAAAATTGGAATTTGAGGAATCGGGAAAAATTTAACATGCGGATTTTTGGCGGGAGAAAGCAATACACCATGCTTTACGAATCAATTCCAATTAGAGAGATTGAAAACCAGATGCTTGAATTGAAGCATATCAGAACATTGGCTTTAGATGAAGAAGTCGTAAATTTTAAATTCGATTGTGCTTTAATAGGCAAAAACGATTTGATTTTTTCACGAGATAATCAGATGAACTTTTGGCAGAAAAAAACCAGAATAATCGAAATGGAAATCCCGCATTTCCCCTTCGCATTATTTAACCATTGGAAAGAAATTATTGAATTGTAATGGTAGAAATGATTGAAAAGCAAATTGTTAAAAACAGGTTTGGGAAAAGTACTGATACTTATCATCAACAAGCCAAAGTCCAGAAGAAAGTTGCAGAAAAGCTGGTTCATTTATGCTTACAACTGTCTACAAATAAAATCACCAGATTACTGGAAATCGGCTGTGGCACAGGTTTTTTGACCCAAAAGATTTTATCCGAATTCACTATCAAGGAATATTTCATTAATGATATGGTTGATCCGGAAATCATGCTTGAAACGCAAATTAAATCCCAACTTTCCTATAAAACAGTTCAATTCTATCCAGGAGACGCAGAGTCCATTGCCTTGCCCACCAATTTGGATACAATCGTTTCAGCCTCCTGTTTTCAATGGTTTAATAATTTGGAAAGGTTTTTCAGTAAGATAACACCACTGATTAATGCCACCGGAATACTGGCTTTCAGCACCTATGGTCCAGAAAATTTCAGAGAAATAAAACACATTCTGGGTACAGGGTTGCCATATCAATCCATAGAAAAAATCATCTGTCTATTAAAAAATGATTTTGAAATTTTTCATTCAGAAGAATGGCAGGATGCTCTAAAATTTGAAACTCCTATCGAAGTATTGAAAAATATCAAATCTACAGGTGTAAATGGAATTTCCAATAAATATATGGGGAAAGAAAAGCTCCAGAATTTCCATTCCGAATACCTGAAATTGTATGCTAATCAAGATGATACTGTCAGTTTAACTTATCATCCAATCATCATTATTGCAAGAAAAAAATGAAAGGGAAAGAGTTCTTTATCAGTGGAATAGACACCGATTGTGGAAAAACATATGTTACCGGATTATTAGCTTACCATCTTAAAAAATCAGGTAAAAAGGTGATTACTTCAAAGCTGATCCAAACGGGTTGCCAGGGCATTTCCGAAGATATTTTAGCCCATCGAAAAATGATGGAATCCGAAGTTTTACCTGAGGACAAATCCGGAATTACCTGCCCTATTGTTTTATCTTATCCGGCTTCTCCGCATCTGGCGGCCACTATCGATAAAGTGGATATTGATTTCTCACTGTTCCGAAAAAATGTAAATCAGTTACTAGATAGATACGAAATAGTGCTTTCCGAAGGAGCAGGAGGTCTGATGGTTCCCCTTACTCCAAATTTCCTCATTTTAGATTATATTAAAGAACATCAATTACCACTAATCCTGGTCAGTTCTTCCAAACTAGGAAGTATAAATCATACCCTTTTAAGTATTCAAACATGTCTCCTTCATCAAATTAATTTACACAGTTTTCTTTATAACCAGATGCCTGGAGATGATAAAATTATTGGAAATGATTCTTTTGAATTTTTTAAATCCTATCTAAAATCTCATTCTCCTGAAACTCAAATTATTCACAGCAGGCAATTAGAAAAAAATGAACATTTTAATTTTGAAGATTCTGGCAAAATCTTTCCATAAAAGCCATTAATAAATAGTTGGACAGAATTAAATATATCTAATTGATGCCAGAACTATTTGATAGTGAGATGAAATTGCTCAATATAAATGTCCAGGAATGGAATTCTGCTACTTAAAAAGGATATTCTCCATTGTTTTGGAAAATTCAATCAGGTACTTTTGCCTTCGAATTAATTATCAGTGTTTTTTCCATTTTTCAAATGAATATTTTCTACCAGCTAAAGGAAAAAATGGAGCCCAATTTCATCAGGACTTTATTGACCCTGGCACTGCCAATTTCCTTACAACAAATGCTTACTGCTTCCTTCAGTCTTGTGGATGTGGCTATGGTTGGGCAACTAGGAAAAATTGAACTTGCATCTGTTGGATTGGTTAGTAAATTCTTCTTTGTCTCCATTCATTTATTAAGTGGATTAGCCAGTGGCGCAGGGATTCTGGCGGCTCAATATTATGGCAAACAGGAGCACAGCGCCTACCTAAATGTATTGTCAGTTACTCTTTTAACTTCTTTGATCATTACAGTTCCTCTAGGTGTTGTATCCCTATTTTTCCCTGAGTTTTTAATGGGTTTGTTGTCCAATGATCCTGCAATTATTGGCATAGGTACAAATTATCTTCTATATACATTCCCCTACCATTTTCTTACCGGAATAGTACTGGCATTTGGTTCTTTGAGCCGAAGCATTAATTACCCAAACTTACCCATGCTGGCAGGTTTGGTTGGTATAGTACTCAATACTATTTTCAACTTTATTTTAATATTTGGGCACTTTGGAATTCCGGCTTTGGGCGTGCAGGGAGCCGCCTATGCCACGGTTATTTCCCGAACTATTGAATGCATTATTCTCATTTATTTTATCCATCTGAAAAAACTCCCACTGCAATACCATTCTTTAATTCAATTCATAGAATCAATCAGTATAGCTGGATTAAAACAGCTTATAAAAATTACCACACCTATTATGATGAGTGAACTCACCTGGTCATTTGGTGTGTTTGCTTTTTATTTGATTTATGGAAGAATGGGTGCCACAGCGCTAGCAGCGATGTCTTTAATAGATCCTTTAGAAGGGATTTTTATTCAGTTTTTTGTAGGTTTTGGAGCGGCTTGTACTATTCTATTGGGCTATCAATTAGGTGCCAATAAATTTGAGGAAGCTTATAATCGCGCCAAATTTTTTATGCTAATGATCCCTTTCGGTGGATTAATAGCAGGTATTTTAATGATTTTATTTTCCTTCCCAGTGTTTGCGCTATTCTCCCAAATGGATAGTGAAGTTTTGGAATTGGGCAGGGAAATTATTTACATCATGGGTTTTGTACTTTGCCTCAAGCTTTTCAACATGACCACCATGTTTGGGATTCTGAGAAGTGGTGGAGATACTAAAATGATATTGCTGATTGATTTTATTTCCATGTGGGGCTTTGGCGTGCCAATGGCCTATCTGGGGGGAATTGTTTTAGGCTTCCCCTTACAATGGGTTTTCATGATGTTATTGTTAGAGGAAGTAGTGAAAATGGTGCTGTCTTTTTACAGGGTAAAATCAAGAAAATGGTTGAAGAATTTGGTGGATAATTGAGTTTTTTCTCACGCTGAGAGGATTCTATTAATAATTCAATCACCATCACTCCCTCCAAAACCTCCAATATCATCATTAAAACTAACATCTCCAAAATCATTTACCCCATCTTTTCTATTACTTCCAGAATCAGAAGGGTCATCAGCAGCAAATGAAAACGCGCTTTCACTATCAGTAGTTTTCATACCATTTATAAAGCCAATTATATTTAAAGATGCTCCCTCACTATTTCCATAAAAACCTAAATAACTTTCATAGAATACTTTTTTTACCTTTTTGGGAAATGGTCTTTTCGCAGCCCTAAGATTGGATAAAATAACAGAATTATGCCCAAACTCTTTTAAAGCTTGGAAAATGGAGTGCTCATAGTTTTTACTCGGGTCTCTAAGTTCCTTAATTGCACCATCGATTTTAACAAGTAATTCTTGTTGAACTTTAAGTCCATTTTTAGAAAGTTGTTTGATTCCCAAAATTTTTTGAAGGATATTAGAACTAAAATAGTCTGATAATCTGTTAACGGTTACATACTTCAACAAATAATTGTCTCCACTTTTAAGCGTCTTTTTCAAATGTTTTGAAAATTCAGAGATACTAATAAAAGAATCCTCTTTTAAATGTTTAAGTACAATTAACTCATGTTTGAGTAGGTCCTTACCTGTTGATTTTATTTTTATCCTTTTCTTTTCTAAAATTAAGATATCTCTTCTTTGTAAATCGAGAAGAGTAACCCTTAAAAGCTCACTTAGATTTGAGTTCGAAGGATTTACAATTGCTAATAATTCTGCCGGGCTAAGGAATTTCAGTTCTTGCACAGTATTATTGGATTTTCATTAACATCTCAATAAAAAAGGAATTGAATTCAAACAACTAAAAATGTTTAAAACCCTGTGCAGTAATATCTACTACCTGTTCTGCTCTGGTGACCATTTTAACTCCTTTATCAGCTTCCTGCATGTAACCTATAAAACTAATATCCGGATGGTTTTTAATTTTCTCGAAATCTCCCTGATCTACAGTGAAAAGCAATTCATAATCTTCCCCACCATTGAGCATGCAGGTAGCCAGGGACAAATTAAATTCTTCTGAAGCCACTCTTGCAGTGTTCTGCTCCACTGGAAGTTTATCTTCATAAATAACAGCGCCTAAAACTGCTCCTTTGGTTAAATGTAAAAGCTCAGAAGCCAATCCATCGGAAATATCAATCATGGAAGTTGGTTTCAATTTCAATTCTCTTAAATCAAAGATTACATCCATTCTTGCCTCTGGCTTTAATTGCCTCATTACCAGATACTCATTTTTTTCCAAATCTGGCTGCATTTCAGGATTTGCCAGGTATTCCTGCTTTTCCCTTTCCAAAATTTGAAGCCCAAGATAAGCAGCCCCAAGATCACCTGTAGCACAAATAATATCTCCTTTTTTGGCTGTATTTCTATAGGTAATTTCTTCTTTTCTGGCTTTGCCAATAGCAGTAATTGAAATTACCAACCCTGATCTTGAGGAAGTGGTATCTCCGCCTATCAGGTCAACTTTATAATTTTTACAGGCAATATTTATTCCTTCATAAATTTCGTCTACAGCCTCTTGTGAAAATCGGTTGCTCAACCCAATATTTACTGTAATTTGCTCTGGAATGGCATTCATTGCGGCAATGTCTGAAACATTAACTGCTACTGCTTTATAGCCAAGATGTTTTAGTGGGGTATAGCTCAAATCAAAATGAACGCCTTCCAGTAACATATCTGTTGAAACAATGGTCTGAAGTTCCCCAGAGTTAATCACAGCAGCATCATCTCCTATCCCACAGTAGGTACTATCATTATATATTTGGACACTGTTCTTTATTTTTTTGATTAAACCAAACTCTCCTAATTTTTCCAGTTCTGTTCTTTTCTCCATCTATTTTCTTGAAATTACTCTGTTAACAAAAGGTAATATACACAATAAAAGGTAACTGTATTTTAAACAATTCAGTAAACTTAAATAACATTACAAAGTTAAACTGAAAGTAAATGAAAACCCGATTAACCCTATTTTTTTTAGCTGTAGCTTTTTTGTTTGCCTCTTGTGCTCCACGCCCTGAATGCCAAACCAAAGCAGCCAAGAAAAAAAAGAAATACTACAACAGTATTCAATATAGATAAGCCTTCATGAAAACTTTAAAATATATAAGAGCATGTTTAAATTTTATCCTTTCGGCTGCAAATGACCACAGAGGCGTAAACCTCAATCTGATCATTTTCGTTATGGTCCGACATTTTGGAAAAAACACAACTTAAACAAGCTCTAAGATAACAGCCCGTCAACCAGTCAGATTAAATTTAGTTATGATAGTAGTTTCAAAACCAGGTTATTAACTTGGTTTTGTTTTTTTAAGGCCATGATTGCTTATTTTTGGTATCAAAGACAATAAACATGAACTGGACTTATATTATTAAACAAAAAACAAAGGCTGCAATAGCCCTGGGTGTTGTTTTCCTGCTTGTAATAGGGACAAATTTACTGGACAAGAAATATTTTTCAGACCTTCAGGATTCTTTCTCTTCTATGTATGAAGATCGGTTAATGGCTGAAATTTACATTTACCAGTTTTCTCATTTATTCTACAAAAAGAAGATATTGACTGAATCACTTTCAGACTCATCAAATATAAATTTCCTAAAAAAGAACCCCATTTTAAATGATTCAATTTCTACACTCCTTAATTTATATGAAGGGACAAAACTCACAGAGAAAGAAGCTGAAATATTTAAAGGACTCAAAGCTGAAATAAATGAATTATTAATGCTAGAATCTTCTATTGAATCTAATTCAGATGCTCAAAAATTAGAATCGAAAAATGAATTAATTCACAATAACATTTCTTATAGTCTTAATGGACTTTCTGAAATACAACACACAGAAGGCAAGCAACTTATCAATAATTCAAAGCAGATAATTGCCTCCAATAGTATTACTTCTCAATTAGAAATGGGAATATTAATTGTGATTGGGTTAATTATGCAAGCTTTAGTATTTAGCTCTAAGTCAATTATTTCTAAAATTTCCCAAAATAATAATTTGAATTAAGGGAAGTAACACATAATCTTATTTCATAAAGATAAAACTACCTCAGTAAATGATCAAAAAAATAATCGACAACGAACTTTTTGAAAATGTTGATTTTTCGACAACTAAACTAGTTACTGCTGAATACGAGATTTGTAAATTTATCAATTGTTCTTTTAGTGAGGTTGATCTTTCCAACATTACCTTTCTGGAGTGTGAGTTTGAAAATTGCAATCTGAGTATGGCTATACTAAAAAACACAGCTTTTAGGGAAGTGAATTTTTCAAATTGTAAACTGCTTGGATTAAATTTTAATGATTGCCATGAATTCCTCCTTTCCTTCAACTTTAAATCCTGCCAGTTAAATTTGTCCTCGTTTTACAAGTTAAACTTGAAGGGCATAAAATTCAATAATTGTAGTCTCCAGGAAGTGGATTTTGTGGAAACAAACCTTTCCAAAGCCTCATTTGATAGCTGTGATTTAAGTGGTGCAATTTTCGATCAATCCATTTTGGAAAGTGCTGATTTTCAGAATGCCGTCAATTATTCAATTGATCCAGAGCTCAATCAAATAAAAAAGGCCAAATTCTCTCTCAATGGACTTCCGGGATTGCTTGGGAAATATGATATTGAAATAGAAGTTGTTTAAAGTAAGGGATTTTCATGCGAGAAGGATTAGATTTTGATTTAGGCGATTCAATTTTTATTTTATGAGAATCGTGGAGATTATTTAAGGAAAAATTGGCTGGGCAGCCACCACTGGAAGCATAGCGCAAAATCCACCATTCGCAGCTGAAAAGTGCTACTTTAGAACAACTTCATAAATTAAAATATCCTTCACAAGTACTAATTTTAATTATTAGTACTTCAACCTGTTTTAAAGTTCTTCATAATTTATAAAAAATTATACTCATGAAAAATTTATTCAGCAATGATTATTTAACCATAAAAACAGACTTACCGGCAGCAATTCTTTATTGGGAATGGACTTACGAAACAAAGGCATTAACTGATGAAAAATTTTTAGCCCTTTTGTTAAACAAATAATGTATACAGCTTCCGAATTAAAATGCCACAATGCTATTGACAATGCACTTAATTTTCGATTTGCTGTTTCTGTCTCCTTACAAAAAGAGATAGCAGAAAGTATATTTTCAAATGATCTTTTTTTTACTAACAGATTAGCTCATGTTTATTCCACTGAAATAATTTCTTTATTAAGCCAGTAACAGGTTTGGGAGGAAAATGAAGACAAAAAGTATGAGGAAAAATATTTTGAGCGCCTTAAAGACGCATTGGACTGGATCAGAAATTAGACCTTAATAAAGCAAGAGGTTGGTTTTTACCCAAAAACATTGTTACCAAAATAGAATATGTAAACCAAATCTATAGTGGGGATGGTTGGAATGGTGCAGTATTCCAAGATGGAAAAGTTAATGGTGTGATGATTGAAGCAATAATTGGATTCTAATTAAAATATATAATTTGACTCGTACCTTAAGGTCTAAGCCTTTTTTTAAGTTTATATGGAGAACTTGGTAAGTATTTGAAACTCAATTGGCAAATAACCAAGACTTTTCCAAACTAATTTCTGTTTAGGATAAATATCTAAAAATCAAAAAGCTAGTCTCCCTCCTAACATACTACAAACTAACTGAAATCATACTTTTTCCTGTTTAAAATCATCCTTTCCCGTTTACGTCTATTCTAGTTTTACCACATCAAAATTAATCAAACTCTTTATTGAAACTAGTAAAATATAATTCATATAAAATATTGAAAAATAATATACCTAAATTTTATCCTTCAGCCGATTTACTCAACACTATATACCAACGTTAGTTTTAATTTTTTAAAAGCAAAATTTATGAATAAGAAAATTCAGACTTTTTTTGTGCTGGCAACTTTATTTTTGTCAGGATCCATTCAGGCTCAGCAATACAAGGTCGATAAAACAACAGATGTAAAAATTAATGGAGGTTCTACCATGCACGACTGGGAAAGTGATGTGGAAGAAGTAACTGGAAGTGCTACTAATATTACTACAGAAGGTAATATGATTAAGGAGATAACTTCACTTAATATTCAGTTTGTAGTAAAATCTATTGAAAGTGGAAAAGGTAAAATGAATAGCCTTACCTACGAAGCCTTAAAGGAAGAATCAAGCCCCAAAATAACATTTAATTTAACAAAAGTAAATAGCATAAGTGGAAGTAATTTAGATGTTCAGGGTGACTTAACTATTGCCGGAAAAACCAAATCTGTTAACCTGGAAGGAAAAGCTTCTGTAGCTGGCAACACAATTACCATTACCGGAGAAGAGGGAATAGATATGACCCAATATGGAGTGGATCCTCCCACTGCGATGTTGGGAACCATAAAAGTAGAACCAAATGTCACAATTAAATATTCTTTAGTATTAAAAAAATAGGATGATATTTCTGTAATCCTAAAAAATCACACTGGCTAAATCTTAGTATTCATCATAGCAAATAATGATTTCTAAAAAAAATTTATCTAAAAAAAACCATTCAAACCAATGAAAAAATTATATATTTTACCGTTATTATTCACTATATTATTTTACCAATACTCTTTTGGGCAAAAAAAATTAAGTTTACAACCTGAAATTCAGAACTATAGGGTACCTGGTTTTGATGGGCTCAATGTTTTCGAAGACCCGAAAGATAATGATATTGAGTTTGAGGGGCTGAAGGTAAGATTAGGTGGTGATTTTGCCATGCAGTTTCAGGGGATTAACCACTCCACTGGAAGTCCATCCGATACATTGGTAAATTTGGGAACCGACTTTAACCTGCCAACAGCTAACCTGAATATTGATGTACAATTAGCCGATGGTGTAAGAATGCATTTAAGAACATACCTATCCTCAAGACACCATTCAGAGTCTTGGGTAAAAGGGGGTCACATTTCTATTGATAAATTAGATTTTATTCAAGAAGATTTTTTAAGCGGACTAATGGAAATAGTAACCGTGAAAATAGGTTTGGATGAAATAAATTATGGGGATGTTCACTTTAGGCGATCCGACAATGCCAGAGCTATTTACAATCCATTTGTTGGAAATTACCTTATGGATGCCTTTGCTACCGAGGCTTTTGGAGAGGTTTATTTGAGAAAAAATGGCTGGTTAGGTATGCTTGCTATCTCCAATGGAAAACTTAACCAAAATGTAGTAACTGCTCCTAATGCTGATAATAAAATTTCCTTTTATGGAAAACTGGGTTATGACAATGATTTGAGTGATGACCTGAGATTAAGATTAACAGGAAGCTGGTATATTAATAATGGCGATACCCGAAAATATACTTATGCAGGAGACCGGGCAGGATCGAGGTATTACCATGTAATGGAAACAGAAAGTAGTGGTGGGGGTGATTTTAGTGGAAGGTTTAACCCAGGTTTTAATCAACTTACTTCGTTCCAGATTAATCCATTTGTAAAGTTTAAAGGATTAGAGTTTTTCGGAATTTTTGAATCTGCATCAGATGGAAGTGATGCAGATGGAAGTTACACCCAATTAGGTGCTGAGTTGCTTTACAGATTTGGCTCTTGGGAGCAACTTTATGTTGGAGGTCGGTACAATGGTGTTTCAGGCAACGATACAGAAAATGGCCCTGATAAAAAGATCTCAAGAGTTAATATTGGTGGAGGCTGGTTTTTAACCAAAAATATTGTTGCAAAATTAGAATATGTGAACCAAAGCTACAGTGGTGATGGTTGGAATGGTTCCCTATTCCAGGATGGAGAATTCGATGGGTTAATGATTGAAGCTGTAATTGGATTCTAATCGAAAATTAATTTAACTTTGGCTCGGGTCCTAAAACCCGGGCCTTTTTTTAATTATGTTCAGAAATCTTTTATTTTTTGGGATATTCATTTTTTTTCACTTTAGCAGTTTTTCCCAATCTATTTCGGGAAATATTACTACTGCAAAAGTGGTGTTACATGAGAAAAGTGAGTTAACTATCCATGGGCAAACAAATATCAATCAGTTTACATGTACCCTTAATGATTTTAGGGGTAGCGATACCATTAATTTTACCTCTAACATCAAAAATGATATAACCTATTTTGATAATGCCCTTCTAACAATTCCTGTTCTAAATTTCGATTGTGGTCAAAAAATGATTACTTCAGATTTCCGGGAACTCCTCAATGAACCTTCCTACCCTGAAATTAAAATAGATTTTTTAAAAATTCACCCTCGAAAAGAAGATTTGGGTAAAGGCTCCTCTAATCAGAAAAATCCAGATGGTTACTTTGAAGTAGAACTGGAAGTAGCTGGGGTAAAAAAGAAAAAAAGTGTTGAAATTTTAAAGGAAGAAAGAATAGCCAATGAAAGGTTTTTCCTTGGAGAAGTAGAACTGGATATAAAAGATTTTGGGCTTATTGCTCCTGAAAAAATGATGGGATTAATTAAGGTAAAAGATAAGATTTCCATTACTTTTCAGCTTTCTTTTTATAACCTTCCTGAATAATTAAAAAGAATTCCTTCTGCTAATGTGCCAATTTTTGAAGGAAGTTTGAGTTATTAGATAGGCATTGTCATTATTCTTTTAAAAGTAGATGATGATAAAAAGAAAGCTGGAATAATTCCCCTAACCTTTCGGCATACTAATCTCAAACTGAATTTCTCTTTCCTTGATGATTTTCAGTTCAATTGCTGCATTTCCTTTTTCGAGAAGTTTATTGCACAATACAAATCCCAAACCTGTTCCTTTCTCGAATGGTTTTACTTCATTTTTCACGTAATAATCAAGGGAAAAAAGATTTTCCAACTGGGATTCACTCACACTAAAACCTTTTACATCCACAGTCATAAATGACAAATCCTCTTTGCTTGAAGTTTGGATAATGATTTCTCCTTTTTTCTCTATGAACCTGGTGGTGCTTTCTACAAAAATATTAAGGAATGACTCCAGTAACCCTTTATCCATCAATACCTTTACTTCCTCTTCAGTTTCGATTTCCACGCTAATGTTTTTTTTTGCCAGACTTAGATCGGAAAAATCAACGCTATTATTGAGTATTTGATTTAACTCAATGGAAGTAGGAACCAGTTTTTCATTTTCCTTCTCTGCATTGGTCCACTTCACTAGATTTCCCATAAGGCTACTGACGCTATTCAGTGAATTTTTAATGTTTTCAGCCACATATTTCATTTCTTCCTTAGAGAAATTATTAATGTTTTTGAAAAGTAAATTCACAAAAGCAGACAGGGAATTGAGCGGTTCTTTTACATCTATCGAAATTACAGAAAAAAAGATGTCTTTAATGTTATTTAATTCTACAAGCCTTGTTTCTGCACTGGTCAGCTTTTCATTATAAATCCTTAAATCTTCCTTTTGCTTTACAATTTCTTTGAAATAATTATAAGATTTTAGTGCAGCCCTTGCTCTGGACAACAATTCTATTTTATCAACCGGTTTTTTGATATAGTCTGTTACACCTGCCTTAAATGCCTTTTCCAAATCACTTGGAGTAGCCATTGCAGTTACCATGATTACGGGAATATCTTTAGTATCCGAATTACTTTTCAGTTTTACCAAAAGATCCAGCCCGGTCATTTTGGGCATCATCCAATCGGCAATAATCAAGTCAGGCTTTTTCTTCAGAGCAAGGTCGTAGGCTTTTTCGCCATCCGGGGCGCCAACTATGGAATGCTCCTCATCTAGGTCTTTCAGGTACTTTAGGTTGGTTACCAAAGAAACCTTTTCATCATCTACAAGCAAAATTGTGTAAGCCATTATAGTTGGTTAAATCAAAAAAATCTATGACTAAAAAGTCTGATAAGCTTATTGGATATTTGTTAAAATCCTCCTTGGAAATAAGCATTAGTTCTAAAAAACCATTAAAACTAAATAAACTCTCCTTATTTCTTGGTACATACAGTAAAGAAATTATACAATTAAAGATTAAAATAATTAAATTTTAATAAACCACTATTGTTAATCATAAAGAAATTATCACCAGTCCCTGGTTTAAAAGCAACAATTATCTCCTCATTCTCAGACTCATTCCTTTTTTTATTATAGTTATTTCCCTTTGTATTTTGAGCTTAATTATTTTTTTACTTAAATTCAAAGGTCACCCAAAACTCACCCTTGTTTAAGTTTTGGTTTTCTGTATTTTACTAACCAACCCGAGTTACTACTTTTTTATCTAAAAAAAATTATAATAAACTACTTACAAATGGCTAATCAAATAGCGGATATACATTGTCACCCTTCTGGCTGGGCTTTCAACAGAATGCGAAATACCTCTCTTGAAAGGGATAAAGAGAAGTTTCACCCTTGGACAGTAGAGCAATCCAGTTTAAAAAAACAATTGAAGGGAAAAAGGGCTTATCACTACAGTCAGTGCGATTTTGGCAAGCTTGTTTTGAGTGGCACCAAGCTCGCCTTTGGAGCCTTATACCCGCTTGAAAAAGGTTTTTTCAATGAACAATTAATTGGGGAAGGCCAACGGAAACCTAAAAGGCACAGTTTACTGGATATTATTCAAGGTAAAACACAAGGGCTTTCTAAAGAAAGAATTGCCTTTTTACAAAGCCCAGAATACGATTATTTTGAAGAACTAAAACTGGAATACCAATTTTACAAGTCCAGAGATAACAAAGAGGAAGCAGCTCTGGTGCTTATTTATGATAAGAATAAACCTACTTTGTCCAAAGGAAAGTATATAATTGCCAAAAATACTGATGACGTTACTTCAAGTATTCAGAAAGAGAAAGAAGTAGCTATTGTACTTACCATAGAAGGAATACATGCGCTTGGTGTGGGAAATCTAAAAAACAAAGGTATTGATATTTCTTTGGATCAGGTAAAGGAAAGAGTGAAAGCTCTAAAAGGAGAAGCTACTACGGAAGAAAATTGGGAACACCCTGTTTTTTTTATCACTTTTTCCCATCATTTTGATAATACTTTCTGTGGGCATGCCCGTAGTTTTCCGGATATTACCGAACTGGTTTTTAATCAACGGAAAGGTTGCAACGGACCTATGACCCCCGAAGGGCTGGACGTTATAAGGGAAATGCTTGGCTTAAATGATAACCTTGATGGAACAGGAAGTAAAAGGATTTTGGTAGATGTGAAACACATGAGTGCCAAAGGAAGAAAATCATATTACGATGAAATCATTAAAAAATATAACAATTTTGCTCCGAATAACGGACATAAAATCCCAGTAATTGCCAGCCATATTGGTTTTTCAGGAGCCGCCACACTTCAAGAACAAATTGATGATGGTAATTTAGAAAAGGATAATTTTAAAAAAGGAGGTTTTTATGCCTGGTATATCAAC
>JAHQVQ010000431.1 GCA_019634305.1 Flammeovirgaceae bacterium
TACAAATATTTCGATGAAATTTCAGACTAAATATATGCTTTCCCAAACCAATGATTGGTGGAATATTCTACGCTATTTAAACCTACTTTTATCATTTGTGCCTCATTTTATTTATTGCAATTATAGGGAGGTATAATTGCAATTCCTAATAGTAAAATCTAAATAAGTGTGAATAATTACAATTATGATAATATTTTTATTTGGATTAATTCCAATTACCGGATTTAAATTGGGTTGCTATTTCTCAAAATAATTTACTTTTTTTCTGGTTTCCAGGGTATTTCTTCTACTTCCAATTCCTTTGTAATCATTCGGGATAATACAAAAAAGTAGTCTGATAGGCGATTTAGAAATTTAATAATAAGCTCCGGAACTTCCTCTTTTTCAGATAGATGAATACAAAGCCTTTCTGCTCTTCGGCAAACAACTCTTGCTCGATGGGCTGCAGTTACAGCCAAATGTCCACCTGGGAGTACAAAGTTTTTCATTGCTGGTAGAACTTCATCCATATTATCCATTTCCTTTTCTAAAAAAATAATTTCGGAATCAGATAATTCAGGTAATTTAAATTTTGAAGCCTCGGCTCCAGCAGCCAGAATTGACCCGATGGTAAATAGTGTGTTTTGGATTTGGAGAATTTTTTCCTCACGTTTTTTATTGACTTCAAAATCTCTCAAGTGTCCTACCTGAACATTAAGTTCATCAATTGTACCGTAAGTTTCAATCCTTGTATGGGTTTTGGAAACTCTGGTTCCACCCAGTAAGGATGTTTGTCCTTTATCTCCCGTCTTTGTATAAATTTTCATGGATATTCTTAAATAAAATAGCTGATTTATGGATGGGCTGAAACCCATTCTTCTCCTCCTTCAAAAACTTCTTTTTTCCAAATAGGAACTGTTTCCTTTAAAGTATCGATGGCAAATTGGCATGCTTCAAAAGCATCTTTTCTGTGAGGAGTAGAAACAGCTATTACAACTGCAACTTCTCCAATTTCTAAAATGCCTTTACGGTGATAAATGGCAATTTTTTCCACAGGCCATTTGGATTTAGCTGATTTGGCAATTTTTTCCAATTCTTTCACTGCCATGCCTTCATAAGCTTCAAACTCTAGTTGGGTAACCTGTTTTTCCTGCGTTTTGTTTCTGACAGTTCCAATGAAGACATCAATTGCTCCGGCTCCATCAGCATTTGCCAATTCTATAACTTCAGAGATATTGATTGGTTGATCTGTTATTTTTATCATTATAAGTCCCAGGACGATTTTAATATAATATCTGAAATTCAAATATACTCTTAGCAAAGTTGCGTGTTAAATTCAATTAACCCCCACTTACTGGTGGAATTATAGCGATTTCATCATTCGGATTTATTTCCCGATCCATTTTTACATATTCTTCATTTAAAGCAATGGTCTTTGATGCCAAGTCTTTAAATTTTGGAAATTGATTTTCAAGCATCATCAATAAGTCCTGAACCTTACTTTGGCTAGGAATATCCAGGGTGAATTCTTGTTTTCCCATTATTTCCCGGGCGATCCCAAAGGCTAAAATATTTATTTTCATATGTTTTATTTTCAACTCTACGAATCTTTTATTACCTCTCTTTTATGGTTAATAAACTCTAATATTTCGTCTTAATTTGTAGTGTGAACGTATTTGAGAAATAAAAAAGTTTACATTTGTTCAAAACCTTACCTAATAGGTAGGGTATCTGAATAGAAGATAATTTTAATGACCTTACTGAAACTAGCTATGTTTACTGATGACAACAAATTTGAAACTGAAAGAAAGAAAACAAAATTAACTAATAAAATATTGATTGGTGCATTGGTTTTCATTGTATTAGTCAATACGATTAATGCTATAAATTATATTTTTTAAAATAATGTTATGGGTTTTATCTGGAGAAAACTGATTTTATTACCTATTAATAAATATTACCTTTCCTCTTCCTTCTTCTATCTGAATTTTACTTATTCCTCCAAAATCCAGATGGAGATTAAAAGTGTTTTTTAAGTCAAGCCCCAGAATTGAATTAAGGATACATCTGATTGATCCACCATGCGCTACAACCAACACTTTTACCGAATTTTTGGTTTTTATTTCATTAAAACAATTTAAGACTCTTTCTGATAATTGCTGAAAACTTTCTCCATTCAAACTTTGTCTGCTTACAAAATCTTCCATCCAAAAATCTAATTGTTCTTTTTCCATATCTTCCCACTTCATCATTTCCCAATCACCAAAGTTTAATTCTTTGAGTCTGTCATCAAATTCAATATCTTTTTGAATATTTAATGTATTTTTTAAATCCTGGGCCAATATTTTGCATCTTTTTAATGGACTTGCGAATATTTCCTTAGGGTTATAACCATCCAATTCTTTGATTATCCTTGCCAATTCTTCCTGATAAGTTGCAGCCAAATCAAGGTCTGTCTGGCCATATGCTACTCCTTTTTCTACCATTGGAGTGGTATGACGCACAAGTAAAATTTCCATCAAATAAGGTTTTGTGTGATACTAATAATAATCACTGAAAGCAATATAACTATTTCTGAAATTTGTTGGGTGGCTCCAAGGCAATCTCCGGTATATCCACCTATCCATTTGATGAAGTACTTACCAAGCCACCATTTTATAATGAAGAGTGGAATAATAACTAATAAATAAGTGAGATTTGGAAATATGAACAAAGGACTTATTCCAAAGAATGCCGCAATGAAAAGGTTTTTGTAGGACAATTTTTTTGCAACAGGTTTAGCTTTACTTAAAGCATCCTCTCTTACATATTGATGAGTGAAAATAAAGCTTGATGCTAAAAACCTGCTAACCGTATGACCTACCAGAATACTAGTGATAAGCAAGTTTTCCGGAATTTCAGATAGGCTAAAAAACTTTAGTAATAGCATTAGAACAAGTCCTAATCCTCCATAAGTGCCGACTCTGGAATCTTTCATGATTTCCAATATTTTGGATTTTGTCCAGCCCCCCCCAAATCCATCACATACATCTGCAAACCCATCTTCATGGAAACCTCCGGTAGTTAAAATTCCTGCCACCATTGATAAAACAAGAGAAATGTTTTTAGGTAAAATTTGATTTGCCAGCAGAAAAGTGATAATGGAAATTCCTCCTACTATCCAGCCAATGAGAGGGAAGTAACGTGTAGCTTTATTGAGATTATCTTCAGAATGTTTTATCCAGGATGGACCAGGAATTCTGGAATAAAAAACCAAAGCATTAAAAAAAATTTGGATTTCTTTTTGTATCAATTTTGTATGGGGAAATTAAATTGTTAAAGGGAAAAAATAAGCTGCTATTTGGTTATAAGTGTTAGTTTAGGAGTATAATGATTCTCAAAAATATTAACACTGGTTTTTATATTTTCATTCTGGGCATTGGTGAAACACTTAGATCGGCTAACTCTCCTTTTTGATACATGAAATGCGCAGTAATTGCAATCATGGCTGCATTATCGGTACAATATTCAAATTTAGGAATAAAAGTTTCCCATCCTTCTTCTTGACCGATTTCTTCTAATCTTGACCTTAAACCAGAATTGGCAGAAACTCCTCCGGCTATGCCAACCTGCTTGATCTTATATTTTTTGGAAGCCTGTTTTAGTTTTTCTGTAAGAATATTAATCAGGGTAAGCTGTACACTTGCACAAATATCATTAAGATTCTTTTGAATAAAGTCAGGATCAGTTTTTACCTGGTCTCTTAAAAAATAGAGAAAGGCTGTTTTAATTCCGCTGAAAGAAAAATTGAGATCTTTCCCTTTTAATTTAGGGAATTCATAAGCATTTTTATTTCCATTTTGGGCATGTTTATCTATCAGAGGACCACCTGGGTAGGGTAGTCCCAGAATTTTCGCAGTTTTATCAAAAGCTTCTCCTACCGCATCATCTTGTGTTTCTCCAACTACTTCCATGGAGAGATGGTCTTTAATAATAACCAGCTGAGTATGGCCGCCACTTACGGTGAGACAGAGGAAAGGAAATGATGGTTTTGGCTCATCAATGAAATGCGACAAAATATGGGCTTTCATGTGGTTTACCTCAATAAGTGGTATATTTAATGCTAATGCTAAGCCTTTAGCGAAGGAGGTTCCGACAAGTAAGGAACCAAGTAAACCAGGGCCTCTGGTGAAGGCAATGGCATCGAGTTTATTTTTATTTAAATTTGCGTTTTTTAAGGCTTGGTCTACTACTGGAACTATGTTTTTTTGGTGTGCTCTTGAGGCTAATTCGGGAACTACTCCACCATATTTTTCGTGAATAGATTGAGTAGCGATAAAGTTGTTAATGATTTTGCCATCAATTACAATTGAGGCAGATGTATCGTCACATGAAGATTCGATTGCAAGTATTTTAGTCATACTAAGTACCAGTAGTACTATTTAATTAATTTGAGAGATAATATCACATTATCAAGCATTTAAAGCAAAATTGAATAAGTTTAATTTTGTCCAATTACTTAATATTTGGAGAATAAAGGCAAAAATAGAAAAATAAATATTAAGCGAGTCAGGCTTTTCCGACTAATGAGAATGTACATTAGTCGGATAGTAATGACAGTGGTTATTTTTGCCATGGCCATCCTAATGATTCTTCAATACCCTTTCATCCAAACTCAGCTGGCGCATGAAGCCACCATTTGGTTATCGGATGTAATTGGATATCCCACCCATATAGAAAAAGTACGTGTAGATTGGTTTGATGTCATCCGACTTTCAGGGGTACAAATTAAAGATTCCAGTGATCGGACTATGGTAGATGTGAATGAAATAGTGGTAGATTATAGAATTACCAATATTTTACAGAAAGGAGATATTTTTCTGGATAAGGTTATTCTTAGAAATGGCACTGTAGATCTCATTAAGGATCCCAAATTGAATATGACTGGTTTTATTAAAGCCATTTCAGATTTGGCGAAAAGAAAAAAAACGGGAAAGACAAAGAAGCGAAAACCTATTCTACATATAGCACATGGTAGTGTGGAGAAAATGAACTTTTCTTATAATAACCCCAACGCTGAAAGATTTGAAGAGGGAAGGTTTGATTATAATCATTTTGGTTTTAGAGAAATTTATGGGGATGTGAGTAATTTCCGGGTATCAAGGGATACAGTTGAGCTAAAAGCTAGTGAAGTAAAAGGTTTTGAAACCCATACTAACCTGGAGGTAAAGGAATTACATTCAGATTTTAGGTTCACCAAAAGGAATATGAGTTTCCAGAAATTGTATGCTATTATTGGAAATAGCATTCTCAGGGATTCTTTGGTGATGGTGTATGATACTACGGCTGATTTTAGCCACTTCAACACCAGGGTAGAAATTTTAGCAAACCTGAAGAAAAGTAAAATTACTGCTGAAGATTTATCCTATTTTGCTCCGTCAATGAAAATTCTGGAAGAGACTTATCAGATAAGTGGTAGGTTCAGGGGAAAAGTGAAGAATTTTAAAATCTATGACCTTAATTTTCACTTTGGGAAAGGGAGTAATTTAAGAGGGAAAATGGGTTTTAGAGGGTTACCAGATTTTTTTGAAACATTGATGAGTTTTAGCCTGAATGAATCCATAGTCTATCCAGAGGACCTGAAACAATATTTACCAGAATTGCATTATGGAGTGCTCCAAAAGTTTGGGAAAATTGATTTCAATGGTCGCTTCGATGGGTTTGCCAACGATTTTGTAACAGATGGTAAGTTTAATACCCAACTCGGTTTTTTAAGCACAGATATCAATCTTCAGATATCCTCAAATAGTTATGAGGGGCAGCTTTTTACTAAAGATTTTAATATTGGCAGGTTAGTAGGAAGAGAGAATGAAATTCAAAAAGTGGATATGCAAGGCTCGATAAAAGGGAAAGGTTTGGGAGTTTCCACGGCAAAATTTGATTTAAATGGACGTATCCACAGACTCGGGCTTTTAGGATACGATTATAAGGATATTCATACGAATGGACATTTTGAAAAAGAATTGTTTAAAGGAAAGCTTAGTGTAAATGATAAAAACCTTAAAATGCTAGTAGATGGTCAAATAAATTTTAAGGATGAAAACTTTAATTTTTGGGCTGAAGTTGACACTGCACTGCTTCATAATCTTTACTTGACAAAAGATAGTTTATTCGTGAAAACAATTGTAGATGCAAAATTTGAAGGACTTCAATGGGATAAAATTAGAGGAAGACTTGAAGTGTTTGATACTAAAATTAATCATTTTAATAATACGCTAGATTTTGATGAATTAAAAATTCAAACTGATAAAGACAGCATTTCCAAAAATAGAACAATAGATATCAATTCAGATTGGTTTGATTTAGCTGCTAATGGTAATTTTAACATGGTGAAGTTGTATGAAGATGCTTTCAAATATTTAGAAGAGTTTGCTGACCATGTCAATCTGGACAAAGTATCCAATGACATTAGACAAATTGTGAAAAATAAAGAATCCTCGGAAAGTGCTGAAATTAAAGATTATAGTATTGCAGTGGAAGTGAAGCTAACTGATATAGCTGAAGTTATAAACTTATTTACAGATAGTATTTTTGTGGCAAAAAACTCCTGGTTTAAGGGTGATTTGAAGTTTGGGAAGGAAAGTGAAATGATTTATTGGGCAAAATCCGATTCTGTTTTCTATAAAAACTATCAGTTTTTTGATGATAGTCTAGTTTTATTTTCAGGGAGGTATGCTACTGAAGTAGCTGATAGTAGTGATTTCCAATTTGAGGGCTTTCTGTCATCAAAAGAACAGAACCTAAATAACCTTGAAACTGAAAACTTTACCCTTTACACACATAAACTTGGAAACAGGATATTATTTGAAAATTCTATAAAACATAGGAATTCAAATGATAAGATGAATTTGAATGGGGATATCGGGTTCTACTCAGATCGATTTGAGGTAAGCCTGGTGAATACCAATTTCCTGGTTCTGGATAAACCCTGGAAAACTAATGGTGTTAATAGGTTTATTGTGAATGGAAAGGAAATTGGAATCAAAAACTTGAGCTTTTCAAGTGGAGAACAACTCATTAATGTTGCTGGTAATATTTCGGAAGATTCTTCCCAAATTCTAAACATTGAATTACAAAATTTTGATGTTGGCATAATAAGTACTTATACAGGAAAGCAATTGGAAGGAAAAGCCAATGTCGATGCATTTATATCAGACATATATGCAGGAGCTAAAGTTGGTAGCGAAGTTATTATTGATAGCCTGAAAATAAATGAGTTATTATACGGAAATATTAGGGCATATACTCAATGGGATGATTATAGAAATAAACTAAATATTGATGCATCTATTAATAGGGATAATCTTTATTCTATTGATCTTGAAGGTGATTATATTCCATTTGGAAAAAACAAGGATCAATTAAATCTTAATGCTTCTTTTGAGAAGGCTCCATTGTATATTATAGAGCCATTTATGTCACAGGTTATTTCGGAACTTAAAGGTGAGGCTAATGGTGATTTAACTATTGATGGTTCTTTGGCTTCTCCAATGTTTCAGGGGAAAGTAGCTGTTAAAAATGGAAGTTTTAAGGTGAACTATTTGAATACGACTTATAGGTTTGGAAATGAATTTCAGTTTCATCAGGATACCATAAAGTTTGAAGATTTTGTAGTTAAAGATGAAGCTGATCAGGAAGGGATAATTAGTGGGCTAATTTATCGGGATAATTCTGATAGGTTAATGTTTGATATTTCAGGTAACGTGCAAAACTATAAAGTCATTAATATCCCTGAAACTCCTGAAGCAATTTATTATGGAACTGGATATGGTTCTGGTAATTTCAAAATATACGGGTATCCCTCTGAAATAGAAATATCAATACAGGCAAAAACCGAGAAAAAGACAAAAATTTTCATACCACTTGAAGGTAGTGAAGACGTCAAAGACCAAAGTTATATCACCTATGTGAGTGATCTGGTGAAGGAAGATAAAGTAATTGATTTCAAACAAGAAGTAAATATGAATGGTATTCTTTTTAATCTTGATTTAGAAATTACTCCCGATGCATATTGTGAGATAATATTCGATAAAAAAGCAGGAGATATTATGCGGGGAAATGGCAGAGGCAAACTCAAAATGGAGATTGATACTAAAGGGGAGTTTAATATGTTTGGTGATGTTGAAATAGTGAAAGGTGCATACAATTTTACCTTGTTAAATGTAGTGGATAAGAAATTTAATGTAATGCCAAAGTCCAAAATAATCTGGACTGGAGATCCATATGGGGCTAGTTTGGATGTAAATGCTTCATATACCCAGTTTGCTTCCCTACTTCCCATTATTGAAGCAGATAGTAGTGCTTTAAATTCTCCTGAATTAAGAAAAAGGTATCCGATCCATGTGCTTTTAAATCTTAAGGGTAAATTATTAAACCCGATTATAAGCTTTGATATTGATATAGACAAATACCCTCATATGGTGGCCACAAATTCTGGTCCTGTATCTATTGAAAGCTATGTAGCTTCTTTTGAACAAAAGGTGAAGAACAATGAGCAGGAGCTTAACAGACAGGTTTTTAGTTTGATAGTTTTAAGGCAGCTATCTGCTGAAAACCGGTTTACTGGAATTGAAAACGTTGCTGGTAGCAGTGTTAGTGAGTTGTTGGGTAATCAGCTTAGTTATTGGGTTTCTCAAGTAGATGAAAACCTTGAAATTGATTTTGACCTAAATGGGCTTGATGCAGAAGCCTGGAATGCTTTTCAATTAAGACTTTCTTATAATTTTCTGGATGGTAGATTAAGGGTTACTCGTGATGGAGGATTTACTAACCAGAGAAATGAAACTAACCTTACTAGTGTATTTGGTGATATTTCAGTGGAGTATTTACTTACTCCAGATGGAAGGCTTCGTGCAAAAATGTATCATAAAAGTAATGAGAACTCTTTTAATACGGGACTCGAGAATAATTCAAAAGCTGGTATGAGTGTGATGCATACTGCAAGTTTTGATTCTTTATTTGGTAAGAAAAATAAAAAAAAGAAAGGCAAGAAGAAAGATGGCCAACAAAATAAACAAGCAGGTGAATTCCTAGAACCTGAAGAAGCAAAAAATACTCAGGATTAATATAATTTTTGGCAGTGTGTCAAATGTAAGGCTAAGTCTCCAACCTAAGAGTATTTTGGGCAAGTCATTATCTTTATAGTGAAAAAACAATGCAATCATGCCCAGACTGCTACCATTGCAAGATAAAGAAAGCCTTAAAAGAGCGGATTAGTCTGCGCGCTATTTGTCGCATCTTTGGAGTAAGTTTGAGTTGACTTCAATTATTTGCTCATAAATTGTGGACACAAACCCCAGATGATTTAGGCTTATCTTCACAACAAATAAGTGAGATAAAAAAGCTAGAAGTGTTTGGTATTCAAGCAGATGAGTTATGATCTTTTGTGCAAAAGAAAAAACGTAAACGTTGGGTTTGGGTGGCTTATGATCAAATTGCCTGAAAAAACGTTGAATCCATCTCAGTTTAGAGGAGAGCTGGGCCCCATTATGATAACCTGTGGCCAATCGCTTGAAATTTACGCTACGTGTTTTCAATAAGGAGATGACCAGGTAGCTTAATAAGGTCATACGAGCTTTATTTCCTGATAATTCTTCCTGTAAAATTCCTTCCAATGCTTTAATTTTATAATGGCTTGCCATCTTTGTTGTTTTTAGGTGTCGTAACTCAAAAATAGCATAGGGATGGCTTGCCTTCATTTTTTTGTCAGGTACTTAGGTTCCTGCTAATTTTTTAATTGAATTATAGTATATTAAACTTCAACTTCCTGATTTTTAAAAGATTTCCTTGGCTTTAAATTAAGCGTTTGAA
>JAHQVQ010000432.1 GCA_019634305.1 Flammeovirgaceae bacterium
AATTGTCCATCAGCAATAGCAAAAGAGATAGCACGGATATGATCAGAAATTACACGGATAGCAATATCTACCTTTTCATCTTCACCATATTTCACCTTAGCTTTTTTAGCTACAAACTGAATAAGAGGTTGAAAAACATCAGTATCATAATTTGATTTTTTCTGTTGAATGGCCATAGCCAGCCTTTCAAACCCCATCCCAGTATCCACATGAGCAGCAGGTAATTTTTCCAGTTTCCCACTAACCAACCTATTAAATTGAATAAAAACCAGGTTCCAGATTTCTATCACCAAAGGATCATCCTGATTAACTAGATCCTTTCCAGGTGTTTTGGCAATTTCATCATCATTCCTTAAATCAATATGAATTTCTGAACATGGACCACATGGACCACTTTCCCCCATTTCCCAAAAATTATCTTTTTTGGAGGCAAAAATTATCCGATCCTCATCAATAAAACTCTTCCAAATATTGGCAGCTTCATTATCAGGAGCAAGTCCATCTTTGTCATCTCCCTCAAAAACAGTTACATATAATTTGTCTTTTGGTAAACTATAAACCTCTGTGAGTAATTCCCAAGCCCAGGCAATTGCCTCCTTCTTAAAGTAATTACCAAAAGACCAGTTACCCAACATCTCAAACATAGTATGATGATAGGTATCAAAACCAACCTCTTCCAAATCATTGTGTTTCCCTGAAACCCGAAGGCATTTTTGGGTATCAGCAATTCTATTTGACTCTGGTGTTTTATTTCCTAGAAAATAATCCTTGAATTGGTTCATCCCCGCATTTGTAAACATCAAGGTAGGATCATTTTTTACAACCAGAGGTGCAGACTGTACAATTTCATGCTGTTTACTCCTGAAAAACTCTAAAAATTTATTTCGAATCTCTTTTGCCTGCATCTTTTTAATATTTACCAATCGAGTTAAAACTTATAAAAAAATTACTATAATATATTCGTAAAGTGATAGTAATGTACTATAATGGTTGTTTTAAGTATTAAATAATTCAAAGAAAACTTCGTTTCTTTGCATATCAGTTTAAGAATTTGCTTTATTTGCGGGCAAATTTAGTATAATTCAACATATTTTATAATGGCAAAAATCAAATACTACTATGACACGGAAACATGTAGGTATGAGAGAGTCCAGACTTCTACTTCCGATGTTATTGTAAATGCCTTAGGATTGTTATTCATCTGCGTTATTTTTGGAATAATTTTTTCATTTACCTATTCCGCATACTTTCCTTCAGCCTCGGTTCAAAGGCTAAAAAAAGAAAACAACGAATTACTATATCATTATAACTTAATGAATAAGGAGATTAGCAACTTAGATGAAGTGCTAAGTCACCTTCAAGAAAGAGACGATGATATTTACAGATCAATTTTCGAAGCTGAACCAATTCCTATGGAAATCAGGCAGGCAGGAAGTGGAGGTAGCCAAAAGTTCAAAGATCTTCTTGATAAGCGATTAAGTAGAGAAGATTTAGTAATTAGCACACTACAGAAAATCGATGTCCTAAAAAGGCAAATGTATATTCAGACGAAATCATTTGATGAAATTGCCCAACTGGCAAAATCTAAGAAGGAAATGATCTCACATATTCCGGCAATGCAACCCATCTCAAATAAAAACTTAAAGCGCTTAGCTTCAGGGTATGGAATGAGATTTCACCCAATTCTTAAAATCAAAAGAATGCACAATGGTATTGATTTTTCAGCTCCGAAAGGTACTCTAATTTATGCAACTGGGGATGGTAAAGTCATTAAATTACAACGATCAAGAAAAGGATACGGAAATGAAATTGAAATTGATCATGGGTTTGGTTATGTGACCAAATATGCTCACTTACTTGAATTTAATGTAAGAAAAGGTCAAACGGTGAAAAGGGGTCAGATCATCGGAAAAGTAGGTAGTTCAGGACTTTCAGTTGCTCCTCACTTGCATTATGAAGTAATTTATAAAAATAGAAAGGTTAACCCAGTTTATTATTTTTCCAATGATGTTACTGATGATCAATACGATAAATTAATAGAAATAGCATCCAGAGAAAATCAATCACTTGGATGGTAAGTACCAATATTTATTATTGAGAAACATAATCAATTGTAGCAAAATTGATAGGATTCCGTTTTCTCCAATGAATAAAATATCATGCTAAAAAAGGGTAGAACAATCAAAAATTCTATCCTTTTTTTTATGCCCTATATTTTCATTTCATTAACTTGGCCGGATTGTTTTTTTGCCACTATTTTAGTTATTATTCTACTTAAAGGAAAACATGGATATTGAAAAAAGATATTATTCAATAGGTGAGGTTGCTGAAAAATTTGGTGTTTCCACATCATTAATCCGCTTTTGGGAGGGTCAGTTTGACACAATAAAGCCTAAGAAAAATAAAAACGGGGCTCGTCAATATACTACTAATGATATCACTGCAATACAAACAATATATCATCTTGTAAAAGAAAAAGGATATACCTTAAACGGAGCTAAAGAATTGATTAAGAAAAATAATAATGTAAAGGAGAATATTGATGTAATTGATTCTCTGAAAAGAATAAAAGGGTTTTTAATTGACGTAAAAAGTAATCTTCCCTGAGTTTAACCCTCTCAATTACTTCCCATAAAAAACAGGTTTGTTGCTCCTAGCTCCAATCCAACACCTTATTTAGTTATACCTAACTAACTTGGTTTTGTGGATGTTTAATTTCCTCGTATCTTTGGGCACTTAAAGAACAAAAAAATTAATAGCAAATATTAAAATAATTCAATATTCGTGGATCTATTTGAAAAATTGTTAGTTGACAGAGGGCCATTAGGACAGTTTTCGCAAATTGCGCATGGCTATTATGCCTTTCCAAAGTTAGAAGGAGAAATTGCTCCAAGAATGAAATTCAGGGGCAAAGATGTATTAAACTGGAGTTTGAACAACTACCTTGGCCTTGGTAACCACCCGGATATCCGGAAGTTTGATGCTGAAGCAGCAGAAAAATATGGTTTAGCCTATCCAATGGGTTCCAGAATGATGTCTGGTAACTCTAACATAATAGAGGAGTTTGAGGCTCAATTAAGTGAATTTGTTGGTAAAGAGGATACTGTAGTCGTGAACTATGGTTACCAGGGAATAATGTCAGCTATTGATGCATTGTTGGACAGAAGAGATGTTGTAGTATATGATGGAGATTGTCATGCTTGTATCTTAGATGGCTTAAGAATGCATTTGGGTAAAAGATTTGTTTATCCTCACAATGACATCCAAAGTTGTGAAAAGCAACTTGCCAGAGCCACCAAAATAGTGGAAGAAACCGGAGGGTCAATTCTTGTAATTACTGAAGGTGTTTTCGGAATGTTGGGTGAGATGGGTAATTTGAAAGAACTTGTTGCTTTGAAGGATAAATTCCAATTCAGACTGATGGTAGATGATGCTCATGGTTTTGGTACAATGGGAAAAACAGGTGCTGGAACTGGTGAAGAGCAAGGCGTTCAGGATGATATAGATATTTACTTTTCTACTTTTGCCAAATCTATGGCAAGTATTGGTGGATTTATTTCAAGTAAGGAACAAGTTGTGGAATATTTGAGATATAATATGAGGTCTCAAATTTTTGCTAAAACGCTACCAACATCTTTTGTTTTAGGAAATATGAAAAGATTGGAAATGTTAAAATCAATGCCAGAGCTTAAAAACAAACTTTGGGAAATTGTAGAAGCATTACAATCAGGCTTAAGAGCAAAAGGGTTTAATTTAGGTAGAACTGAATCTCCTGTAACTCCGGTAATTTTAAGTGGTGGGACTAATGAAGCAGCCAACCTTATTATGGATTTAAGGGAGAAATTCCAGATTTTCTGTTCTGTTGTAGTTTACCCAGTAGTTCCTAAAGATGTAATCATGCTGAGACTTATTCCTACTGCAGCACATACGCTTGAAGATGTAAAAGAAACAATTACTGCTTTTGAAGCAGTTTCAGATAAATTGAAAAGTGGAGTGTATGCAAGTGTTGCTCCTCAAACTTTACAATAATTCACGTTATTGGAGAATTACCCCCTAATATAGCACAGAAAAAGCTACCCATTAAAATGGAGTAGCTTTTTTTATTAGTGATTTTTTACAATTTAGGAAGCGACTGCCTGAGCTGAAGATGTTTCCTTTTTATCAATTTCTTTGGTATAATGTTTCATTCCATCAATTAATTTATTAACCCCTTCACCTGATCCCAAATTTACCATCAATTCGAAAAATTCCTCCTTTCCTTCAAAAAAAGGACCAACTCTACATTTAGCCTTACTGCTTGCCAAAATAAAATCAAATGCTAAGGTCTGCTTTAAAGCTACAAAGAATAGATAATCAAATTCTTTTTCCATAAATGCTACCACCTTTTCTCCCTTTAAGCCTCCTGTTAAAGATATATCTTTTTCATCAAAAAAATTGTAACTGAAATTATATGGATTATCATGTTCTCTTGTAAAATAAGTCATGGCTTCCACCTTCTTTCCTTCCTTCATAAGTCCCTTTACGAATTTATTCATTGCTTCGTGGTGACTATCATTCTCAATAAGAAATAAAATACCTACTGATTTTACCTCGCTATAATTTGTAGAAATTCTTTTCGCCTTATTCCGTTTAACTGCTCGTGAGGTTTGCAGATTTAAAAAAAATTCTTTTATCGGATTCAACACTATATTATTTAGGGTGAAAAATCTATTTCAGGTGGGAATTCAGAAGCTGCCATTATTATTCCGACAGATATTAATCTAAAATATTGATTGTTTAAAACATCAAATTTTTAATAATCCCATATTACTTTTAATTAACTTAAGCTATTAACTTTTATTGGATATTTAATCCTGTAAACGTTCTACCATAGCTAAGAATTCCGTTTCAGAAAGTATTTTTATTTCCAGTTTTTCTGCTTTTTCTAATTTTGCAGGTCCCATTTTATCTCCTGCAACCAAAAAATCTAATTTTTTTGAGATGGAAGAAATAACTTTTCCTCCTAATAAAACTATCCTTTGCTTTAATTCATCTCTGCTAAAGTTTTCAAAGACACCTGATATTACAAATGTTTTCTCTTCAAATAAGTTTTCCTCAACAGCAATAATATCTTCTTTATTCAACTCAAAATTTAATCCGGCTTTCTTCAATTTCTCAATAAATAAAATATTCCTTTCCTCATCTCTAAATTCAATTAGGCTAT
>JAHQVQ010000433.1 GCA_019634305.1 Flammeovirgaceae bacterium
AACTATGAAAGTGGGTAGTCATAAATATAATTTGCCTTGGCTGATATTCCTGCAAGAGCTTACAACAAGTAACTATTGTACCCCCAGTACGCACCATATCGTCTAATACTACTACATCTTTTCCTTTTACCATACTCAAAGGAAATGGGGAATCTGGAGCAACAGTCATGTGTACCTTCCGTTCACCTGTCCTGATTTTATCCATTACTAACACGGGATAGTTATTTCCATTGGCATTTGCTACCTGGGAAACATAGGCAAAAGCACCTTTATCTGGTGCTACAATTACGGTATTCTTAGGATCAACCGTACCAGAATTGGTAATATAATAGTTAAAAATTTTATCTGGAAAAAGATTAACAAAGTTATTTTCTCCAAAAATATTCTTGTATTCATATTGAGTAGAAACGCTGTGATTATGTACAGTAATTACCACATCTACCCCAGAGGCTTTTAAAAGGGAAGCATAAAGCCGGGCAGTAAAAGCCTGACCATTAAATTTGTGTAAATCAGCAATATCTCTTTCGAATGGTGTGTAACCATGGTCTTTTTTAGGCCCCCTATCCTGCGCTGAAAAAAACAAATCTGGCTCCACCAAAATTACTTCCTTAGCATCATTATCTTTAGCAGCTCTGGCAATAATAAAGTTTCGCATCGCCAATTCATTTCTGGAGATATGCCCCCTATGAACAGATGCAATTATTACAGTTTTTCCAGCCAGAGTGGCTCCAATGGACTTTAAATCATCCTCATCATGCAAAGTAAATCTGGGGCAGAATTCTGTATTAGCAAAAGTTTTCAGCATGATCAGGTCGGTAAAATCCGTTTTCTGACCGAGGAAATCTGCAATATCAATGGCAAAATACGTATCATGTAAATTTCCAATGACGATAATATCACTTTTTAAAACAGATTTTTTTTCTGAGTTTTTCACTATGGAAGGAGATTTATTTTTTGAAACTGCAATTTAAAACGACAGGTTAGTTTAAATAATACCTATCGATGAATTTCCAGCTTCAAAAAAAGGAAAAATCTGCAATTCAAAAAAATAAAATGATGTTTAAAAAAAGAGTAAATTTTAGTGTTTTTTTGACCTCAAGCAATTACATCTCATTATCAGTGAGTTGTGGAATGGCCTCAGAAAAATATTCATTCAATCCTTATTATTTATCAGGCTCACTTGGAACTAACTGATTCAGTTTTTCATTCCAAACAAATTTTGAGTTCAAAGATCCACCTATCCAATATTGATTATTTTCCAAATCCAAAAAATTCTCCTGACCAGCCAGTACTTTTTCACCTAATGGATTGAGGGAAAAAGACGTATTCCTTTCAATAAGTAAACTAACAGAATCAATTAGTTTGAAATATTGCAAGTCCCCAAATCCGTAATAATTTTCTTTTCTCAATAATATTCCTACAAGTTGCTTTGCAGTTTCAATATTTTCTGAATTAATCAGATTGAGTATTTCATGTTGAATTTGGGAAAGACCGTTAAAGGAAGAAGGAAACCGTTTAAACTGAGCTTGAATTGCAGGTTTTAAGTAAGGGAAATTCTTACTCATTTCATCTGCCATTTCCAATATTGGCACTGGGTTATCCGAACAATATTGTCTCCAGATATTATTCGCTTTTTTCAGATCATTATTATTCAGAAGGGTACGGTTTTCAAATAGATTTAGGTATAGCTTAGCATCAATTTCACCCAAACCTACCAATTTGTCATAACCAGGTAATTCACCAATACATACAAGACTCCACTTTTTTACAGGAATATTTTTTTGATAAATAAGAGCAAGCACTCCCAATAAATTTACCTGGCAGAATAGATCGTATTCAAACCAAAGAATTATTTCATCAAATTTTTCGCAATCATCCAGTTTCTTTATTTCATTGATGGATTTTTCCTCATAGTCTTTCCCTTTTACCTGATAACTATCAAGAAAAAATTGCTGTCGATTATTCCAAAAATCTGATTCTTGGATGTTTTTGGAAACTGGTCCTTCACAAAGCATTTCCCGCCAAACTAAAGTTTCCCCAACTATATCTGTTTTTTGAATTTGAAATAGAGAACAATCACCATTCAGGATGTGTAAAAGCTTTCCCTTCATTTCACAACAATTTCTTGCTTTTGTAGATAGTGCCTGATTCCGGTTTTTAAAAACATAGTAATTATTTTACTTGGATTATCCGGAGTAGAATTTAATTGAGGGACATATAAAACTCCTACGTAAAAATCATTTTTTATATACTCAAGTATTTTAATTTGTCCCATTTCATCATTCCCAGAAAGAATCAATCCTTTTTCGCTGAGAAATGGATATAAATTGGCATTTATTTCAAATGTAGAATTGTCCTGTTGAAATATTGAGTTCTTTTTATAACTTAAGTTTGCTACGGTATTAGGAATAATTTTAACGGAAATAGTCTGATATTCATTTGATTTATCTTTTTCAGAAATAAAATTCTCAAAATTTATAGCATCTCCAACCTCATTTTTCACAAATTCCAACACCATTTGTTTCATTCCCATTGAAGTAGCCAACATTGGAATATTTTTTTCCCTCACAAACTTTAAAACCTTTAAAAGTTTTATATCTACCTCATCTGCGCTTGACGGAATCCAAATTGCATCAAAATTATTGAGTGCATCTAAACTATCAATTTCATGTGCAGAAACCCAAGTGGTTCCATAATCAACCCCTAAAACTCCAAATGAATCTGAAATTGCTTTCTCCAGATAAATATGAGGAAGGGAGTCATTTTTGTAGGTAGCAATTATTCCAATTTTTATCTTCTCCTCCATGTCATTATATAGTTTAAATTATACATGGCTTATAAAATTAAGCTGGTTGTAGTGTAAATTACTTTGATTGGAAATTCTCAAAACTTCATAAAATTTCCTTCATTTCAATAGAACAAAAAAAAACAGAAATATCGTTTTATAATTAAAACAAGATTTTTTTCAGAAAGTTAACTACTTCAAAAATTCCAAGTAGCCGAAATCTTTAGTTTACGTTTTCCCTTTTAATAAAAAAAATGTACAACTAATCCTTCTATATTGAAAAAAAACCAATTCGTAGATGTTTTGGTTAGGTAATTTGAAGAGATGAATAGAAAATATTCATCTCCGGAAAAGACGTTTTTTTAAATCGTTAACCTTAATAAAGGTACAATTTAATAGTAACTAACCAAAAAACTATTTATTTATTTCATTTTTTCTATGTAAAAAAGAAGGGGAAGAAGAATGTAAGAAATTTGGCTCTTTCCTATATTTTTCTCCCTTTATTCAAAAAAAACTCAGAAATTGGCTTCGGATTACATTTTTTTTACGTGTAAGAACATCCAAGCGAGCAATTTTTAAATTCCTGAATATCAAGCATAAATCATAAATCAGAGATGATTTTCTGCAAATATTGCTTAATAGCCTTCAGAGAAACAAAGGTTTATTTCACTTTAAGTTGTACTATTGCCTTTGAGGTAGGTTTTTAATGTGTTTACAATAAAAAACTAATGATTCTCTAACAAAACAATAGAGGGTAGTATTTACTAGAAGATAATTTGACTTTACTAATAACTATGAAAAAATTTTTATTACTTTTTTCCCTATTAATTCCTTTACTTGGGTTTAGTCAGGAAATCCAGGAGGATGAAATTACTAAAACTGAATTGCTATTGGAATTAAACTCAAAACTGTACTATTTCCATAGAGTTAACGGAGTAATTTCCTGTAGTAACGATGGAAAAATGGTTTTGAATGGAGTTGTGATAGATCTATTAAATTCGGAAATTGGATATCAAACTTCAGAAGATGGGCAGGATCATTTCATTTATTTTATGACTACTGACAACTCTGAAAGTTATACATTTACTCATGAGGGAGAGGTCTTGTTTAAAACAAATAATGTACTACACCCAATTAAAAACCAGGAGCAAGCCGTAGAACTAGTTATCCTATTTAACTTTTTAAAGGGTTTTTACACAGTAAATTAATCCTTTAAAACAAAATCCACTAAATAAAATTTATTTAGTGGATTTTGTTTTTTGCATATGTAGTTTTACTTATTTACAATATTTTTTTAAAGCCTCATCTACATTCTTTTCACCTAGAATTTTGGCCTTTTCAAAATCTTTGCAGGCATCTTTTTTCCCTGTAAGTGCCTTTAAAATTCCTCTATGGTAATAGGCCCCTCCATGGTTTTTATCAAATCTAAGAGCAGTATTATAACTTTCCATGGCTCCTTCCACATTACCTTGTTTTATTAAAGCCAAACCCTTCACAAAATAAGGTTCGGGATTATTCTCATTAATTTTTATGGCATCATTCAAATCGATAATTGCCTGATTGTACCTAGTAAGTTTGTAATTACACATTCCAGAGGCAATTTTAAAATTAATTTCGTAGGGATCAAGTTTAGTTGCATTTAAGTAATCTGAAGAAGCTTTCTCTAATTCACCCATCTCTTCAAATGCTCTACCCCTATTAAATAGAGAACGGGCATCCTTTGGATGAGTCTCTATATAATTTGTATAAGATACAACTGCAGCTTTATAATCTTTCGAAGAAAAAAACTTATTACCATGATCCAATTCCGAATCTCCACAACTTGAAATAAAAAAGACGCTTAAAGTAAATAAAAGATTTCTGAATGATTGCTTAAAATACATGTTTAAAAATGATAGTATGAAAATAGTAATTTTACCGAGTCTTTCAGACTTTAATTATCTACAATCGAATTTATTGATTTGTAGAACTAGTTGAAATTTGGTGTAAAAATAAAGTAAAAAAATTAAAGCCTTTGCCATATGTACTTTTATAGCTTTGTTAAAATTATTAATCACTAGCAAATTAAATCCCTTTTAAAAATCATAGGGTTTAGCTTTCAGTTTTAATAATTGAGTTATTATTTTTATATTGGCCTACTATAGCAGACACTAAAAAACACCAAATCCCCTAAATTAATTATCCAGGGGTTTAATATTTAATTAAAATAAATTGGTAAAATTAGCTCTATAGGTAATAGATTAGGATGGAAAATAGAAATGAATAAATTAAGTATAAAATATTGTTATTTTAAAATTTACTTATTTTCTTCTTCAATGAGGTAGATATCTTCTCCTTTCTTTTTGAAAAGGTATTTTTCCCTAACAAATTTCTCAAGCTTTTTAGCACTTGTTGAAAGTTCTTCCATGTCATTGTCCAGAGTGACAATACCTTCCTCATAATATGTTTTTTGTTCTTCCAATTCAACAACCTTTTGGTTAAGTTTAAACTGGTTCACAATATTATTACCATCAAAAAATACCATCCACAAAATGAAAAAAACTCCTGTGAGAAAGTAAATATTTTTAAAAATTTTCGGGAACATTTTCAGTGTATTTTATGATTTGTATACTAAGTTAGCAAATTGCTCTAAAAAAACTAATAATTTTCTTTCCAATAAATTGTGTGTATCTGAAATTGATTTTTTAAAAAGATCAATTTTTTCTCAAAAAATGATCCTATTTCCTAAAAAGCAATAATTATGGAAGACAATATTTTAAATCCTAAATTTCTCAAAAAAACGGCTAATACTGTTATGCCTTATGGAAAATACAAGGGCCGTTTATTAATTCATTTACCTGAACCTTATCTCCTCTGGTTTCATCAAAAAGGATTTCCAAAAGGGCAACTTGGAAATATGTTAGCCACAATTTATGAAGTAAAGTTAAACGGATTAGAACACCTTATTCGACCATTAATCACCCGGTAAACAAACTATTAGCCTACAATCTCATAAGAATGGGTAATATTTGCAGTTTTCTCCAGCGTTTTGGCAACAGAACAATATTTTTCCATAGATAAGGTAATGGCCTTTTCTACTTTGCTAGCATCCAAATTTCCTTTTAATTTAAAATGCACATTAATATCAGTAAAAAGTGAAGGTACTTTATCTTTTTCTCTTTCACCTTCTACTGTAATATTGATATCTTCTAAAGGCTGCTTTTGCTTTTTTAAAATTGAAATCACATCGATAGCACTACATCCCCCAGCTCCAGCAAGTAACAATTGCATCGGCCTCATACCCAAATTATGTCCACCTATGGCAGGCGAACCATCTATTTCTATGCTATTACCATCTTCATTTTTCACCTCCATATGGTAGGCATCGTCCAGTCTGCTAAGTTCTATTTTCATTATTATTGATTTTTCACATAAAAAGACACAAGAATAAATATTACTTGCATTAATTCCATATTTTTTGTTTACTTACTTCCTGAAAGTAACTTTGAGTTAACCAGATTTTAAAAATCTTATTAATCCAAAACTTTTTACAAGGAAAAAACAATACTAAAAATGAAAGAAATATCAGTTAGCGAATTAAAAGCTTTACAAGACAGTGAAGAAAACTTCCAATTAATAGATGTAAGAGAAGCAAATGAATATGAATTTGCAAACCTTGGGGGAGAATTAATACCTCTATCAACTGTAATGGCAAATGAAGGGAAATTTTCCAGAGATAAAAAAGTTATTGTCCATTGCCGAAGTGGTGCAAGAAGCGCTAATGCAATCCTACAACTGGAATCTGCTTTTGGACTTGATAACCTTTACAATCTTAAAGGTGGGATATTAGCTTATGCTGATGAAATTGACAATTCCATTCCAAAATACTAGTTTTTTTCCTGCTCTTACATTTAGTAACAGAATAAAATTGGGAGCAGGATTTTTTCATACAACTTCTTTATTTATTCCTGCATTAATAGGTTAAAATGAAACTTCTGTTTAGTTTCCAAGTTCTAATATTATCCAATTTTTAGATTTATATAATTATTTCTTTAGCACAACTGGGTATGAAGCATTTTTATCTTCTGGTGATAATTACACTAGTTTTTTCTTGTAAAAAAAACATTCCATATAGCGAATTAATTGGAATCTGGAAGTTTGATAAGGTAAAAGTAAATGGATTTGATAGAACAGCTCATCAGAATTGGCCCTATCAAAAATGGCTTAAAATAAATAGAGACGGCACTTTTTCTAGTGGTCATGGAAATATTGTAAACTATCGTGGAAACTGGAAAACATCAAAAGATAAACCTATTCTAAGCTTGATTTGCGATGAAGGTGATCTTTGGGATACCAAATGGGAATTTAGAATTTCTAATGATATATCATTCTTTGAAAGCCTGCAAGGCGGAGATGGATATCAAAACGTAAAAATATGGGGAAAAAAATCTAATAATATTCCATTAGCGAAAGAGGAAAACAAACCGTTTTTAGGACTTTGGCAACTCACTCCCCAGAATATTAAGAATTTTGATGAAAATAAAATTGGTTGGATGCATTTTTATGATGATGGCACAATGATGATGGGTTATGGTGACAGAATTATTGATCACGGGTTTTGGGAATACAACAAATACAGGCAAATTATTTCCCTTTGTGTAGGACCAAATAGTTCATATGTAAGCGACTGGTGCTTCCAAAGAATAGGAAAACAATTAATTATGGAGCAGGCAGATGGTGACTATTTGAACCTAAGTTTTAATAAGGTAGAAAATTTAATTTATCTATCAATGGCAAAGAAGTTTGTCAGGTAACCTTTTCCAAATAATTAACTTTATTACTTGAATTTAAAAATAGCACTAATTTTTTCAGTGAGCGAAACCACTTCCCTCCATTCTTTTCTACCATCTTCCCAACTGCTTCCAATGATTTGATTTGAGCTTCTGAAAATTTATCGTCCCCATCCTTTAATAAGACACAAAACAAGGTTTTCTCTGGTTGTTTATTCGAATCGTCAATAACTTCAGCAATTGAATAAACTCCAGTCATTTTTGGAGTAATTACATATAAACAGTAATCACAGTGTTTTCTCTCAAAGAGTTCTTTTTGGTAAGCCTCATTATCCCAATCCTCTACTATTGGATTAAAATAATCGATTATCAGTTTGGGAATAACAAAATTTCGCCACCTGGATTTATTTGCAGTTCCGCCTAAAAAAACTTTTGTCATAAATAAATATTAAACCTTTCTGAATAAACAAACTACAATCGTAATTTGCAACGAATTGAACTCTCTTTTACAGGCAACTTTAGGTTATTCAGCAGGAAGGATCATTTTACTAATTCAATATTCAAAAAAACACTAAGTGTTAAAATTAACTAAAAATTATTGCGCTATTTAATGGTTATGTTTATGTTACACCCAGTTAGTTTTTAAGAAAAAATATTAAAAGCAGGACATTTCCTTACTTAACGATGTAATTACAATTATATAGTTTAAAGATAAAATATCCTAGTTCCTTGATTTAATTCCAACTTTTATTTATTACAAACTAAAGAATTTTAATCTCTCTATAAAACCTTAATCCATTAATTGGACGAACTTTTTGCCTTTTTATTGGTTGGAGTTTCTACCTGTTTAATTCTTTGTTGCCACCTTTGAGTTTCTTTACTTAAAACAGACTCTATTTTTTGAACCAACAAAGGGAAAGCATCATCTTCATCATAAGGCTCAGACCGGGTTAAATACAAAGACCTTTCGTACTGTAGAGCTTCGCAGGTGGCTCTATATTCTTTCCAAAATTTAAAATAATCATCTAATTCCAGAAATTTATTAATGATTACGAGAACTATACCTCCCAATGCAGCACAAATTTGTAAAATCGTATCTAATCTATAAAAATCATGATCGGCAACTGCACTTAGAGTAGTAACTACTGGAATTGTTGCAGCAATTATAAATTCTAATCTTTTATATTTTTTGTATTTTGTTTGATTTACACTACTCTTTCTATCATACCAATCAATTTGGTTATTCAATCTTTCCTCTAAATATTGAGCATCGGTCATTAAGGGAGCTTCCCTTTGAATTGGTTTATAATTTTGGTAATTCCCTCGGAATTTTAAACTAGAGTCCTTTTTACTAACAACTTCAGCAACTTGATCTTTATTAAGGCTTTCTTCCTGAGATTTAGTTTTAGAGGATTTTGTGTTTGTTTCCACTTCTTCCTGGGTTTTAGCTTCAGAAGCATCAATTTTTATTGACTTAGCTGTACTCATAATAATTATGTTTAAGGATTATTAGCAGTCGAACCGATAAATAAAATAATTAAGCAAAAGAATCTGACAAATGAATTAGGATCAATTTCAGTACACTTAAAGATGTTTTACAAAGTACATTCTTATCAAAATAGCATATCTCTTTAATAATAAAATAACTAAACCTAATTAAAAAAAGTACAGGTTGGATAAAAAAATATAAACTATTAAAGATTCTCCTTCTAATATGTAATTTAGCTATTTTTTTCAAATTTACATATTAAGCTGATTTTTAATTAGATACAATTAAAAATTAAAAAATTTAATTAGGAAAATAAAAAAAAAATATGTTATTTTTCTAATATGGTTATAGAGAATGAACCCATAAAGCAAAAAACCAATCAATTTTTCTTAAAGTGACTATCAAAAGGTTGTTCTGAGTTTTTCACTATAGATTGCCTAGGATAGCTATCCGGATGAAAAAAACACTCATCAAAACTTAGCAATGGTACCTCTTAAGAATTATTTATACAATTAAATTTTGAAGCATAAATTAATACAGGAAATTTGTTAATGCGCAGGAATAATATATTTTGCTAATAATTTTTTAAACTACTCGTGAGTTAATTAGGGTGAGTAGAATTTTTTTATCCAAAAATACAAATGAAGAGTAATACATCCATTAGAATATTCGCTGTAGAAGATGATCCAGTATTTGCTAAAATGCTAAAGTATGTCCTAACATTAGACCCAGAGCATGATGTTAAGATATTCAGTACTGGAAGAGAATTGTTGGATAACCTTCATAATCGACCTAGCTTGGTAACCTTAGACTATTCCTTACCCGATACGACTGGAGAAGATCTTTTGAAAAGGGTGAAATTTCAAGACCCAGAAATACCTGTTATAATTATTTCAGCTCAGGAGAATGTACGGACAGCTGTTAAATTATTAAAAGAAGGGGCTTACGACTACATAGGAAAGGATGAAGATATTAGAGAACGACTATTAAATGCAATTAACAATGCAAAAAAGCATGTTTCTCTTGCAAATGAAGTTCAAGAACTTAGAGAGGAGCTTTCTGAAAAATATGACTTTGAAAGAACAATAGTCGGTCAAAGTCCTGCAATAAAAAAAGTTTTTAACATGCTTGAAAAGGCTGTAAAAACCAATATAACGGTTTCTGTAACAGGAGAGACAGGAACCGGAAAAGAATTAATTGCCAAAGCTATACATTTTAATTCTGCCAGGAAAAAAGCTCCATTTATCCCTGTTAATATTGCAGCAATTCCTGCCTCATTACTTGAAAGCGAACTATTTGGGCACGAAAAAGGAGCATTTACAGGAGCTAATGCCAGAAGGGCAGGAAAATTTGAAGAATCCCACAAAGGAACTATTTTCCTTGATGAAATTGGTGAAATGGATTTCAGTTTACAAGCAAAATTATTAAGAGTTTTACAGGAAAGAGAATTGGTAAGAATAGGTGGAAATGAGGTTGTTAAGCTTGATGTAAGGATTATAACTGCTACTCATAAAAACCTGGGAGAAGAAGTGAAGAAAGGGAATTTCAGGGAAGATTTATATTATAGGTTATTAGGCATGCCTATTTTTCTTCCTCCACTAAGAGAAAGACAAAATGATGTCTTAATAATCTCTAAGTTTTTACTAGAAAGTTTCTGTAGGGAAAATAAAATGCCAAAAATTACGATTTCTCCAGAGGCACAGCAAAAAATTATCGGTTATACATGGCCAGGAAATATTAGAGAATTAAAGGCTGTGATTGAATTGGCTGCAGTGATGTGTGATGACGCTAATCTTACTCCAAATGATATTCAATTCAACAATTTAAATAAAGACATTGATTTACTAACACAGGAATTATCATTGCGAGAATATATTTATAAAATCGTTAAGAACTTCCTTGACAAATATGATGATAATGTTATACTAGTGGCAGAAAAATTAGATATAGGTAAATCTACCATTTACAGATATCTAAAAGAAATGGAAGAAATGAACATTTCATGACGATATATTAACCTAACAAATTTTAAAATGAACTTAACAAGCAACATAACCAATTTTTACTATTTATCTGAATTCAGTGAAAACGACATTGGATTTATGAGGGAAATGGTGGAGGTATTCATTAAAGAAACCCCAAGGGAACTTCAAAAACTACAATTTGCTCTATCAAAAAGAGATTGGAAAACAATTGGAAGTATAGCACATAGTTTAAAAACTTCTGTAAGATTAATGGGAATGAAGGATCTTCATATGGAAATTGAAGAGCTTGAGATTTCTGGAAAATCAGAAAAAGATGTAAAATCTATCCCAGAAAGAACGGAAAAAATAATCAAAATCTGTGAAGAGGCGATTGCCGAACTTAAAGAGAAAAAGAAATATTTATAAAATTTTATTGATTAAATCATAAAAAAAACTCCTGATCGAAATTCAATCAGGAGTTTTTTCTTTTTAGAAGAAGAATATTAAATATTCTTTCCTGGGAAATAAGCTACTTCTCCAAGTTCTTCCTCAATTCTTATCAATTGGTTATACTTCGCCATTCTATCAGATCTTGAAGCAGAACCAGTTTTGATTTGCCCAGTGTTTAAAGCTACAGCCAAATCTGCAATGGTATTATCTTCTGTTTCTCCTGATCTGTGAGACATTACACAAGTATAACTATTAGATTTAGCTAAATTAATAGCATCAATAGTCTCAGTTAAAGTACCAATTTGATTAACTTTAATAAGGATAGAATTAGCTGAACCAGCTTCAATTCCTTTCTGAAGTCTTTTCACATTCGTAACAAAAAAGTCATCACCTACAAGTTGGATTTGTTTTCCTGAAATATCAGTTAAGTATTTCCAACCATCCCAATCATCTTCATCCAAACCATCTTCTATAGACTTTATTGGATATTTATCGGCCATTTCTTTTAGGTAATTAGCCATTTCCTGAGAAGTTAATTTATCTCCAGAAGACTTATGGAAATGGTATTTTTTCTCATCTTTCAAATAAAACTCAGAGCTGGCAACATCAAGAGCAATCATCATATCTTCTCCTGGTCTGTAACCTGCCTTTTCGATTGCTTGAAGAATTACCTCAATAGCTTCATCATTTGAACCTAAGTTTGGTGCAAAACCTCCTTCGTCACCTACGTTAGTTGACATTCCTTTTGACTTCAAAACGTTTTTCAAGTGATGGAAAACTTCAGTTCCCATTTTCAATGCACCAGAAAAAGTTTCAGAATTCATAGGCATAATCATAAATTCCTGAAAGTCAATTGAATTATCTGCATGACTTCCTCCATTAATAATATTCATCATAGGTACTGGAAGTGTGTTTGCATTAACACCACCAACATATCTGTATAATGGAAGTCTAGACTCTAATGCTGCTGCTTTGGCTACTGCTAAAGAAACACCTAAAATTGCATTTGCACCAAGTTTTGATTTATTTTCAGTCCCGTCTAATTCAATAAGTGTTTTATCAATAAGGTTTTGCTCGAATACTGAGTAACCTATTAATTCTTCGGTAATAGCTTCATTAACATTTTGAACAGCTTTCAAAACTCCTTTACCCATATAGTCACCCTTTTCACCGTCTCTCAATTCAACAGCCTCATGGATACCTGTAGAAGCTCCCGATGGCACTGCAGCTCTTCCAATATGTCCATTATCTGTAAGCACCTCCACTTCCACAGTAGGATTTCCCCTTGAATCAAAAATTTGCCTTGCGTGAATGTTTTGAATAAAACTCATCTTTATTAAAAATTTATCAGTGGTTATTAATTACGTTTCAAATATAGAGATAATTTTTAGTAATTAATCAGATATTAAATTGAATTGAAGGGAATTTAACCTTCTCTAAACAAGGGATTTTTACCATTGACGAAATTTTAGAAATAAAGCTTTAAAAAACAACCCTTTTACTATCAGGTTAAATTAAAGGTTAAGAAACTTAACTGATAGATACAATGTAAGCTTACCAAAACTCAGCATATTTTTTTACTTGAATAACAGCCTTGGTGTTCTGCTATGAATATATTTCTAAAACCTTCCGTTTTCTTATTACCTTTTTAGTATTCCTATGCATGCTCAAAAAGTATATCAAGGGATAGTAGTTTCTGGAAATGATAAGCCAATTGAAGGAGTAGATATATTGATTGATGATGAGAAAAATGCATTTGGGAAGTTTGAAATCACCCTAAAAAAAGGATTTAATGACATTAAGGATGTAGGTAAAGAAGCTAAAAAAGCAGCAGGATTTGATTTTTCGTCTTTTCGGTTGATTGTTGGAAAAATAAAAATTGTATTAATTGAAAAGGGAAAAATATTAGAGGAACTGGATGCTTGAGTAAAACTGGCTCTTAAGCAGAGTGAAACGTCCAATGATTACGGTATGGATGTCTACCTTTGTGCCATTGAAAAAATAGAAGATCAGGTTGAACTTTCATTTTCAGGAGCCAAAACACCTTTATTTCATGTTTCCTCTTCAAATGGTGAACTTGAGGTTATTAGAGGTGACAAGAAATCAATTGGCGGTTCAATTGTAAAAAATGTCCCTTTCACCCGAAAAATCATAAACACCCAAAATGGAGACAAAATAAATCTCACACCTGGTGGATTAATTGATCAAAATGATGGTTCAAGAAGAAAATCAGGAAGTGCAAAAGTTCGTTAATTACTAAAAAACACTGCCAACCAAACCCTGGAAGAGCAAAAACTTGAAGTAGAAAAAATCTTGGAAAATTATAAAAATGGTGTTGAACAAAGAGATAATATTACATTAATAGGAATTGAAGTATAAATTCAAGTTTCAAGTAAAACCTAGGGAAAACCTACTCCCTTTTCTCTTTTCTGAGTAAACTTCCAGAGTACCTCCATGAAGATTCATAATATTTTTCGAAAGACTTAAACCAATTCCAGAACCACCTTTTTTAGTAGAATAAAAAGGCACAAAAATTTTATCAAGTTTATCCTTATCTATCCCTTCTCCATTATCTGCAACTTCCAAAATAGTACTTTCTCCTGCTTTTAAAATCGAAAGTTTAATTTTAGGATTATTCACCTTTTCTACTGCATGGATTCCATTAGTAATTAAATTGATTAGGATTTGCTCTATCAGCTTAAAATCAGCAGATATTGTTTCTAAAGGATCGATTAATTTTATTTCCAGACTTACTTCATTATTTTTTAATTCTGCTTTCATTAATCTGCCAACACTTTCGAATAAATTTTTCACTAAAACCTCTTCTTTAATTGGTGCTGGTATTTTGGTTAACTTTCTATAATCCTCTACAAAATCCAACATCCCATCGCTTCTTTTCTGGATAGTTTTTAAAGAAAACCTTAAATCTTCAATAATCTCACTATTAACTTCTTCTGGAGATTTCTGAATCCCATCTTTATTTTCCAACAACATTAACATAGTTTCAGTAAGGGAAGAAACCGGTGTCAATGAATTCATAATTTCATGTGTGAGAATTCTAATGAGCTTATTCCATGCTTCAAGTTCCTTTCTCTCCAATTCTGTCTTAATATCTTTGAAAGTGATAAGTTCATAAACATCCCCCAATAAATTTAATGGAGCCACATTTACAGCAAACTGCTTTATTTTTTCGTTCACAGCAATTTCCACCAGCTTATTTCCACCAGAAAATATAGCTTCGACATCCTTTCCAAATTGTGGCGATTTATTTTTAAAATGACTCCAGTTCTTCAGGTTTGGGACTTTAAGAAGATTTTCAGCCGCATCATTCATCAATACAATTTCAGTCCCATTTTTAATGGAAATTAAGCCAATATCAATATTTTTCACAATTACCTCTAAAAACTGAAACTGAGCCTCCTTTTCAATCTTCACCTGCGTATATGACTTTATAATATCAGAAAAAGCCTTATTTAGTTCTGAAAAAGACCGACCCAGATTTTTATTGGTAAAATTAACAGTAAAATCTGCGTGATGAATGGCAGATAAGAATTTGGAAAGTTCCTTATTCGTTTTTGTTACAAAACTGATCAAATTAAATAATTGAACAACAATTAAAACTGTAAGGATAATTTGATTAAAAAACAATTCAGGTTTACCAAAAATAATGGCCAAACCAATCATGGTGACCTGTAAAAAAACAACTCTTAAAATGATAAATGTGGTGAACCTGTTTTTAAACATGGGGAATATTCAGTTAATCAAAGCACATTTTACATTAATCTTCTAAAATCAAATCATATAAGGTTTGGTGCAAATTCTGATAGATTTTCAATTGATATATTTTCCTGTTTTCTCTTGTTTGATATACCCGGTTAGATAAAAATACTACCAATAAATCACGTTCGGGATCAACCCAGGTAAAAGCTCCGGTATAACCAGAATGCCCAAAACTTCTATCACTGGCACTAACTCCCACGTAACCTCTTTCTTTTGATTCCAATTTTGGTTTATCAAAACCTAAACCCCTCCTCACCCCTTCATCTTCATATTGATACCTGGTAAATTCTTCCAGTACATTCTGATCTATAAAACGTTTGCCACCATACTCTCCCATATTGAGGTACATCTGCATAAGTTTAGCCAAATCATTAGCAGTTCCAAACAATCCTGCATTTCCTGATACACCCCCAAACATTGCTGCAGCCTCATCATGAACGGTTCCCCTCAATTGAATATGCCTAAAAAAAGTATCGTTTTCAGTTGGAATTATTTTCGAAACAGGATAATGTTTGTAGGGATTAAAAGTAAGAGAATAGGCTCCCAATGGTTTATAAAAATTACTTTTCACATAAGGCTCATAACTTTCCCCTGATAAATTTTTAATTATTTGTGGATATAACAGAAAGGAAAGGCCCGAATACACATATTTTTTTTCTTTCAATAAAGTAGATTGTTTTATCTCTTTATAAATCTTCTTATTATAATTCCTGTTCAGGTATAAATCTTCACTAATTTTTAATGGAAATCTTTTGCTTGAATCTGGTTTAATGGTAAACCACTTGTACTTCCCATTTTGCTTTAATGTGTTTTTCCAGTAAACCAAATAAGGCTGCAATTGACCATAGTGAGCAAGGATTTCTCTTACCTTAATATTTTCTTTCTCAGTCCCCACAAAATCCGGCCAATAGGTGCTAAATTTGTCGTCTAGTTTAAACTTCCCATCATCATTCAATTTCATTAAAGCAGGCAATGGTCCTGTAATTTTAGTAACAGACGCAAAATCATATAAATCATCGGTTTTTACCGGCACTTTTTTATCATAAGTTTGGTAGCCATAAGCCTTTTTAAATATTATTTTTTGGTCCTTGGCTATCACAATCTGGCAACCTGGAGCGGCAGCTGAATCAATTACCAAATTAGCTATTGAATCAATTTTGTAATTCAATACTCTGGAATCAATTCCTACCTCTTCCGGTATCGCATATTTGAATCTTATCTCTCCCATTAATTCAATCCCATTTCCTTTTTTAAATGTGTTTCCTAAATCTTTTTCTAATTTCCCAAAAACCCCCATTCCTCCAAAAAGCATTTGAGCAGCCACATTTTGCCTTATCTCACTATTATTAAATGTTACAAGAAGTGCCTCAGTATTATCAGTATTTAGCTTTCCCAATGTTTTATGGTCATTGGTAAAATCAACAACAATTGTATTAAACTCTTTCAGTAATGAATTAATCTGAACTTCTGAAATAGAAGAAGAATGAATTCCTATAATTAAAAGGTTATGTTTTTTAAGTAAAATTTTTCGAGATTCAATGCTTTCTTCATCTATAGTATTTTCGAATGAATAATTCCAGGTTTGGGTATAATTTCCAAGCATTTTCTGAAAAGAAGTCTCTGAAAAACTTCCAAAGGAAATCACTCCTATATTAAGGGTATCCAGCCTTTTAAATGGAAGAATATTTTTCTGATTTTTCAGTAAAGTTATTTGCTGAGCATTTACCCCTGCTGAAATAAGAAACAGTAAACAAACAAGAAAGGAATTTGAAAATTTAAAAAATGAATTCATTAGATAATAAAAAAGCCCTTAGAAGTGGGCTAATTTAGAACAAAAAATGTAAGATTTTTGGAGATTCTATTTTTTTATTCCCAGATTTAAATTGATCACTTTTACCTTCAGCTCCAACATGACCTTTTTACTTTTTCAAAAATTTTCTGTAGAGTTTTCAAAAGACACATAGTACAACCCACTTTATTACTTAACCCCTCCATCTTCAACTTCCCGTATGCATCTCTGATTTGGTATTTCCCTTCTCTTGAAAAGTTTAGAGTAGAGGAAACACGCCTTGGATAATAAGAGACTTTTTCAATATCCGTGGTATATTTTGCTTTTTAAGCCCTATTATCAAAAGATATTTAATTTGTTAGTTATTTATTTATAAAAGACAGTTTTTTCCAGTTTTGGATTTTTTTTGTTGTCTTTATTCCCATATTTAACGCCACCTTACGTGAATTTTTTGATTTATTTTTCATTTTTTTATTCAATTTTTACTTCAAATCCTTTCTAAGCAGTTTTAAGGATAATTGAAGCAAAAACCCTAATTCTTAATTACTCATGTAAGAAAACAACTAATTTTTAAATAATTCTTCGAATCAACCTATCTTTTTTATATTCTCTTAGCTGAAATCATTCTTATACAAAAAATTTAAAGGCCTAAAAAACTAAATCATTAATTCTACCTTTACAAAAGAAACCTTAAGGATATCTTTTTCAATTTGAAGCACTTACATTTTTTTATTTCGGAAATTATCCGCCTATTTAAAGGCAATTCTGACTAAAATGAAAATTATTAATTTTTAGTAATTACTGAGTTTAAAAAAATATGATAGTTTTGTGCTTCTATTTTTTAGGATAGGAATAATTTTAATGAGGGTAAATATATTTTTTCAACTCGACATACCTTAATAAATAAATAGTATCTGTTATTAATCTTATTGTTACAAATAATTCTGATCGGAAGTGAAAGTTACAGAATATATTAAATCCGGAAAAAAAACACTGTTTTCTTTTGAAATCTTACCACCACTTAAAGGGCAAAGTATTAAAGATTTTTTTGATGCCATCGACCCACTTATGGAATTCAATCCTTCTTTTATTGATGTTACTTATCATAGGGAGGAATATGTCTATAAATCGAGAGGAAATGGTCTTTTAGAAAAAATCACTACAAAAAAAAGACCTGGAACGGTTGGTATTTGTGCTGCTTTAATGAATAAATATAAAGTGGATACAGTTCCCCATATTATATGTGGAGGATTCAGCAGAGAGGAAACTGAAAATGCGCTCTTCGATCTCAACTTTTTGGGAATAGAAAATGTATTATTGATTCGGGGAGACTCTATCAAATCGGAAGGAAGGTTTGTTCCAGAACCAAATGGAAATGCTTATGCCATAGATTTGCTTGCACAAGTAGCCGATATGAACAGAGGTAATTACCTTGGTGAAGAAATTCAAAATAAAAACACCACCAATTTTTGTATCGGTGTAGCCGGTTATCCTGAAAAACATTTTGAAGCCCCTAATTTGGTGACAGATTTAAAATACCTGAAACAAAAAGTGGATATGGGAGCTGATTACATTGTAACTCAAATGTTTTTTGATAATCAGAAATATATTCAATTTGTAAACGATTGCAGGGAAATGGGCATAGATGTTCCTATTGTACCAGGATTAAAACCGATTACCACCAAAAAACAACTAAGTATATTACCAAGTATTTTCCATATCGATATGCCTGAGGAACTAGTAGAAGCGGTGGATAAATGTAAAGATAATGCTCAAGTAAGAGAAGTTGGAGTAGAATGGTGTATTCAACAATCCAAAGATTTAATCAAATTTGGAGTACCTTGCCTGCATTATTATTCTATGGGAAAATCTGGCTCAGTTAAAAAGATTGCTTCAGCAGTTTTTTAATTTTTGTAGCTGATTAATAATCTTCAACTAAATAAGAACCTGAATTTGCGTTTACTTGTTTAGTTGAAGACTTTATTTTTTTATCCTTCACATTGAAGGACTTTTGTTTATTAAGTTAAAAACTCTACGATCCTATTTTCACTTTACCTTTTTTGTGATAATATGGTTTCAGTTTATCCCAAAACTTTATTTATCAAAATTCATGACTAAAGGGATTTTATTTTTTTTAGGCTTTATGCTTGTCCAAATAAGCCTATGGGGTCAAACCGGAAAAATAGAAGGTATAATCACTGATAGTCTCCAGCAACCTGTTCCATTTGTAAATATCAGCTTAAACGACTCTCAAACTGGTGCTTCAACAAATAAGAATGGGCAATTTTATCTTACCGTTCCTGCTGAAAAAGATATTATCATTAATATAACGCATAGCCAATATCTTCCTCAAACCTTTACACTCCGGCTTAAAAGTGGTGAAAACTTTCAATTAAATATTGAATTAAAACTAGCAACGGTTTATTTAAAAGAATTAGAAATAGAGGTTGACGAAAACTATCAAATAAGACAGGAAGCAGGTTCAATTGAGTTGGATCCAAAAGATCTAAAAGCCATTCCCACTCCATTTTTAGATTTTAACCAGGCATTAATTTCCAGTGGTGCATTAGGTGTTGTTGGAAATAATGAACTGTCCTCATCCTATTCTGTAAGGGGTGGGAATTTTGATGAGAATCTGGTTTATGTAAATAATATTCAGGTGTACAGGCCTTTTTTGGTAAAAGCAGGACAGCAGGAAGGGCTGAGTTTTGTTAACCCTGATATGGTCAGTAGGGTCAGTTTTTCCTCAGGTGGCTGGCAATCAAAATATGGAGACAAATTATCTTCAGTATTAAATGTTACTTATCGGGAACCTGAACGTACCTCTGCTACTCTTGTAGCTGGTTTACTTGGTGGAAGTTTTTACCTGGAGGGCGCCTCCAAAAATAAAAAAGTAAAATACCTCACAGGAATCCGGCATAAAACCTCAAAATATTTATTGAATTCCCTGGAAACTCAGGGCCAGTATTTCCCCAAATTTACAGATGTACAAAGTTATGTTCACATTGATCTAAGTGGAAAAGGGAAGGAAAAAGAAACCACTACTTTAGGAATTTTAGGCTCAATAGCTTCCAATAGATATGAATTATTGCCAGAATCCCGAACCACCAACTTTGGAACATTTAATCAATCATTTAGGCTAAATGTGCTATTTGTAGGCTCAGAAGAATTGAATTATGACACTTTTCAGGGAGGAATAAAATTAAGCCATAAGTTCAATTCAAAATTCACTTCTCACTTCATCACCTCCGCCATGACCACCAGTGAAAGAGAATATTCAAATGTGGAAGGAGGCTATGAACTGTGTGATGTCAATACCAATTTTAATTCAGATAATTTTAATGAATGCGCTATTGTAAGGGGTTTCGGCTCAGAATTCACTTATTCCAGAAATGCCCTTGATGCCCAAATTTATTCAGCAGAACTTCGGAATGAATACCAATGGAACACCAGAACAAAAATTGAATTTGGAGTGCGGTATGACAGGCAAAATATCTCCGACAACCTGTATGAATATACATTCCTGGATTCTGCAGACTTTGTTAGGGATATAAGACTAAGGGTAGGGAAAAATGATTTAGTGACCAATGTCATTAGTGGTTACGTGCAAGCCAGTCATCTTTTAGGAGAGATACATTCACTAACTTATGGCGCAAGATTTAATTATAGAGATTTTAATGATGAATTGCTAATAAGTCCAAGAATTCAATATGCTTTACATCCGAAATGGAGAAAAAACATGGTGATAAGGGCTGCTCTTGGGCTATACCAGCAACCTCCATTCTACAGGGAAATGAGAGATTTTAATGGCAATTTAAATCCAGCTTTGAAAGCCCAGAGTTCCTTACATGCTATTACAGGTTTAGATTATGATTTCACAGCCTGGGACCGACCCTTTAAGTTTATTACAGAAGTATATTATAAAAAATTATGGAATGTAGTCCCTTACGATATTGATAATGTAAGGCTACGATATTATGCCAAAAACAATGCTGAGGCTAATGTTTATGGTGCAGATTTTAGGATTAGTGGAGAATTTATTCCCAATACAGAATCCTGGTTTAGCCTGGGTTATTTAAAAGCTATGGAAGATGTAGAAGACGATGGAAGAGGGGAAATCAGAAGACCATCAGATCAAAGAATTACCTTCACCTTTTTCTTCCAGGACCATTTGCCAACTGACCCGTCTTTAAGGGTCTATATCAGAACATTATTAGGATCTGGGCTTCCTTTTGGTCCACCAGAGTCACCTGAATATAGGCAAGCATTTAGAGCAGGTTCAGATTATATAAGGTCAGATATTGGTTTTTCCAAGATATTCAATTTCAAACAGTCTGAAACAAAAAGATCAATAGAATCACTTTGGTTTGGTATAGAAGTACTTAATCTTTTTGGTGTGGACAATCATATTTCTTATAACTGGGTACCAGACTTTTCCGGTAATGCATTTGCAGTCCCCAATAGCCTTTCTCAAAGGTTTTTTAATGCCAGAATTGTCTTAAAATACTAAACTTCCTATAGGATATTATACCTATTCTTTTGACCCACTCCTATTTAATTCACGCTCACTACTTTTTAATTTTATCCACTTTACTGGATCCCTATTCTTGATTTAAGCACCCATGCTCCACACCGGGTACTATCATTTCAGAGACATATAAATCTCTCTATCAGTCTTTTATGGTAAAATTATACACGGTTAATTTTGAATTACTACTTAATAGAATTGTCCATTTTGTCCCAAAGTCAAAAGTCTAATATCCTGGTTATTTGATCCAGATTAAAATGAACATTTAATGAAATTTTTCCCTGAACAGTAAGTAAAATTAATTTTGAAAAACAACCATAAGCCCGTATTATTATGAAAATTCTAGCACCTCAAAAACCAATGAACGCTCCAAAAGGACTACAATGGCATAGCCAGACACTCCAGGATCTAACCAAATCGCTTAAAACTCATGTGGAAAATGGCATTTCTGCTGAAGAAGTTTTGGAAAGGCAAAACACTTATGGTAAAAATGAATTGACAACAAAAAAAACAGACGCTGTCTGGAAATTAGTTTGGCAGCAATTCAACCAACCACTTATCTACATTTTAGTAATAGCCTCTGTAATCACATTTTTCTTTAAAGAATATGTAGACAGTGCTGTGATTATGGCAATCGTAATTGTAAACGCAGTCATTGGCTTTATTCAGGAATCTAAAGCTCAGAAGGCGCTTGAGGCTCTTTCTAATACCATGCAAACTTATGCCATGGTCATTAGAGATGGGGAAAAAAAAGAAATTCCCGCAAATGAAATTGTAGTTGGAGACCTGGTATTTGTACAGTCTGGAGATAAAGTTCCTGCAGATATGAGATTGGTGAGTGTTAAGGAAATGCAGGTGGCTGAATCAGCTCTAACGGGTGAATCTGTTCCTGTAAGCAAGTCTTTGGAGGTACTTGAAGAAGACACTGTAATAGGGGACCGAGTAAATATGGCTTTTGCCTCTACCTATGTCACTTTTGGTCAGGGAATGGGATTGGTTACTACAGTGGGAGATCAAACTGAAGTAGGCCATATAAATGACCTGATTTCTAATGTTGAAAGTGTAGAAACACCTTTGAATAAAAAAATCACACAACTGAGTAAATACATAGTGTATGTAATTCTTGTTATGTCAGTTGTAACATTTGCACTAGGCATTTATCGGGGTCAGGATCTAATTGACGTTTTCATGTCAGTAGTAGCACTTGCTGTTGGGGCTATTCCTGAGGGTTTACCAGCTGCAATCACCACTATTCTAGCCATCGGTGTTTCCAGAATGGCGAAAAAACATGCTATTACCAGAAAGCTTCCTGTAGTAGAAACATTAGGAAGTACCACCGTGATTTGTTCAGACAAAACCGGTACACTTACTGAAAATCAGATGACTGTAAAAGAGGTTTTTGCAGGAAACCAGATGTTCAAAGTAAGCGGAACAGGTTATTCTCCTAAAGGAGAAATAATGCAAAATGACCAATCAGTTAACAAAGATGATTTCCCAGCACTAAAAGATTTACTAGTTGCAGGATTACTATGCAATACAAGTGAAATCACCAAAGAGGAAAATCAGTACATAGTAAAGGGAGATCCTACTGAAGGTGCTTTAATCGTTGCAGCTCAAAAAGCAGAGTTATCCAGAGGCAATTTGCTTAAGATATTTCATCAGCTGGATAATATCCCCTTCGAGTCAGAAAGGCAGTACATGGCCACACTTTTCAAAGTGGAAGGGGAACAGAAAAACACGGCTTACCTAAAAGGTTCAGTTGAGAAGATCATTGAAAAATGCTCCCATATTCTTAATATTAAGGGAGAAATTATTCCTCTAACTGGTACTGAAGAAATACTAGAAAAAGTAGAACTGATGGCAGGCGATGGGTTGCGGGTTTTGGCTTTCGCAAAAAAGGAAATAGCCTCAGGTAATATCAGCGAGGAGGATGTAGAAAGTAAAACCGTTTTTATTGGTTTACAAGCTATGATCGACCCACCTAGAGAAGAAGCGATAAAGGCAGTAACTGACTGTAAAAAGGCTGGGATTCAGGTGAAGATGATAACCGGTGATCATGCCCTTACCGCTGTGGCTATTGCCAAACAATTGGGTATTGAAGTGGGTGCAGTTAAGAACAATTTTACAGGTAAGGAATTAAGTGAACTTTCTGAGCAGGAATTCCAGGATGCAGCCTTGGATACCAATGTTTTTGCAAGAGTAAGTCCAGAACAGAAACTGAGGTTGGTAGAGGCATTACAGAAAAATAATGAAGTAGTTGCCATGACAGGGGATGGAGTAAACGATGCCCCAGCACTGAAACAGGCAGCCATTGGGATCGCCATGGGTATCACAGGAACAGAAGTTTCCAAAGAAGCCGCAGATATGGTTTTGACAGATGATAATTTCCGATCTATCCGGGATGCTGTGGAAGAAGGAAGAGGTGTTTTTGATAACATAATGAAATTCATTGTCTGGGCTTTACCCACAAACATGGGAGAAGGATTAATCATCATGGTGGCTGCTATATTTGGTCTTACGCTTCCTATTACTCCATTGCAAATTCTTTGGATTAATATGTCAACTGCTGGTTTTTTAGGATTAATGTTAGCCTTTGAGCCAAAAGAACCTGGTATAATGAGTAGAAAACCCAGAAAACCAGGCCAGTCAATTTTTGGTAAAGATGTGGTAGTAAAATTAATCTTGGCGAGCCTTGCCCTGGTTGTAGCTTCATTTGGTTTTTTCCAATATGAACTTGCCATAGGAGCCTCAGTAGCAGTAGCTAGAACAATGGCCGTTACCACCTTCGTAGTGCTGGAAGGATTCTATCTATTAAATTGTAGGTCACTAAGTCTTCCAATGCATAAAATTGGTTTTTTCTCCAATATATGGGTGTGGTTTGGATTTATCTTAATGTTTGTTTTCCAAGCTTTCTTTATATACAACCCATGGATGAATGAAATTTTTGGCAGTGCTCCAATTACCCTAATGATGTGGGGGAAAATAATGATAGCGGGTCTGGTAACCTATATTATCCTAGAAATTGAGAAAGCAATTCATTTGAAAATGATGCAGAAGGAATAAGCAATTGAATATTAAATTTGGACATAAAAAAAGGTATAAATTATCATATACCTTTTTTTTGCGCTCCCTAAAAGTCTCACTTACTGTTTAGTTCCCAATTATATTCGTAAAATCCCAGTTCAAAACTTTCAGGAATTTTCACGCTTCTATATTCATTGATAAAAGTTAAAATATCACCGTCACTTTCTTCGAATTCTTTTTTGTACCAGGAAAAGATTTTAGACAACTCCACTTTTTCGTTTTTGGTGCTCACTTTTGTAAAGTCGGAATCATTTACTGCTTTCTTTACTCGCTCATCTAATTGACCAAGAAGTTTATCTGGTGTATAGGCAAAACTAGCCAGATTGGGACAACCCTTAGCGGCACAGGCTATAGAAAAATGGATTCGGGGATCATTAAAAGGAATTACTAATTTTTTAAATTCTAATTGATTTAAAGTCAGTTTTTCCCCAGCTACCAGGTGTTTATTTCCAGTAAAAAAACCATTCTGGTTCATGGGCGATTGGATAGGATAAAGTTGCACTACCTGATGAATCACTATAATGTTATAGGCATTAATATAGAAAGCTTTCCCTTCCTCTCCTTTTGCCTCTGAAAGACTCGTTTTCCCTACTTTTTCATATAATGAATTGATGCCCTCTGGATTCTTTTTGATAGCTGCATAATTTACTTTTCCCTCTTTCACCCATTTTTTCATAAAGTCATCAACTTCAGAAAAAAAGACACTAAGGTTTTGGGATGGATTAGCAACGGAAACCTGGGCTATTATTAAAAAAAGTAAAAGGAATACCAAATTTTTAAAGTTTTCAAACATAATAATGCTTTTAGGTTAGACCACAAATATGTTTTTTTAAAAACCCAAAATGATAGGCTAAAATTCCCGAATGTTTAACAAAATCTCCTATAAAGTGTTAATTGAAGTCAATATTGATCCTCAAACCACTAATAAGTCAAACCATCAATAAAATATTTAAAAACATCTTTTTCCGGTTCTGACAATTCATCAATACTAAGCTCAACTACCTTTTTTACTTCAAGAGCCCCTTCCTCTTTCCTCAATCGATCTACGTAATCCAAATAACCTTTCATTCTTTCTTGATAATTATCAACTCCAAAATTCCCCCACTCCTGCATTTCCTTTAATACAGGCAATGCTTCATGGATTTGTTCATCATACAAATAACCTAAAGCGAGTTTGGTATTTATCCACCTATACGTAGAATCCATTTTTTTCCCGGCAAGTGCCTTTTCTATCCCCAATTTCATATCCCCATCCAATATGTAGTAATAAGAAAGTGAATTATAATTATTAGCAGCTTTTCGGGAAATAAAACTTCTATTTCCTGATAAACTTATATAAGTTCTATCATCTAATATTTCCTCATATAGCCGGGATACTAATTCAAATGCCTTAATTTTCTCCTTAAGTGTTCTATCACTAAATTTCTGTATGAGATACTGGGTAAGAAAAAGTTTTTTATAGGAAGTTTCTACCTTGAATAGCTTTTCAAAATTTATTTTTTCCCCAAGCTCCAATCGAATATCTGCAATATTGGTCTGGGTATAAACATTGCCATATCCTAACTGCATCATTTTATGTAATAGAGTCATAGAATATTTCAGGTTTTTAATTCTTTCTTTTTCTTCAAAAGAATTGTCAGCTTCTTGATGATAATAATCAGCATATAAATTCAGCACTACAGAATCCTCCGAGTCAATGATCTCATCATAATCGCTAATTATCCCAAACCTAACCTTGTCCATTTCAGCCATTGTTAAAGTGTCAGCAGAATGCTTTTGCAACCAACTTTCAATGGTAAGTTTAAGGTTAGTATTTTCTTCATAACTCTCTGCATTCATTCTTTTCTGAATAAAAGTGGAATCAGCTGCACTCCAAATTTTTAAAATACCATCCGTGGAAACTGTGTAAAGTTTTTTATTCTCCTTTGAAAACAAAACATGGTTTACTCTAGTTTTATGAGCCTTTAAAACTGCTTGCTCATTCCCTTTTGTATCCCATAAGGTAATGGAACCATTCATATTTGTTCTTAAAATAAACTTACCACTTGGAGAAAGTGTTATTAAATCGGTTTCTCCTTCCTGATCTTCAAGTTCTACCTCTCCGATCATTTCTCCATTCAATCCCCATGAAGCGGCAGTACCAAATTTCTGGTAGGTAAGAATTGTTTTCTTATCTTCGGATAAAAGGACGGAATCTACGCCTTCTTCTAATTGTGAATAAGTAATTAATTCCCTAAAAAAACTGGCGTCCTTAGTTGCTTCTTCCAGACTAACCCGCCCATCTTCATTTTGAATTACAATAAGGTTGGATGAATCCGTAAATCGAACTGATTTTACCTTGTGCTTCCTCTTAAGGATAATTATTCTATTGTCTTTCAGTTCCCATATTAAGAGATCATTATTATCTAAAAGCGTTAGTAATTTTGTACTATCATTTGAAAATTCTGCGAATTTTATCTTATAGCTTAATTTTCCAATTTCCTGAGGTGTACCTAGATTTTCAAAATCCCAAAACCGAACTGATTTGTCATTAGCATAAGTTAATAGAAAGTGACCTCCAGGAGAAATTAAAGCCCCTGCCAGTGGTGATTGTCTGTTGTAATGATTAAATGTACCTGACCAGCTCCAGTTTTCTTTTCCTTTTACATAAGCCCTTGAAATGATTCGTTGGAATTGGGTAAATATTTTTTCACCATTATCGAAAACAATAAAACCCTGAATAGAGTCCACATTAAAATTTTGATTAAGATCAATGTTATTTTCAAATGGGTTAATAGTAAATAATTTTTTTTGCCTGTCTCTTACATACAAATTCCCAAATGCTGCCCGTGCTTCCAGTATGGGGGTTTCAAGATGGATAACAGGATTATTCTCCAACAACTCTCCATGGACATCACGAAGCTTTAAGGTTTTTCCAGAATAAGTAACCAGTATTGAATCTTTGCCCTGATCCAGAAAAAACATTCCCTCAGGAGATTTTTCCAGTTTCACAGTATTATCACTAATGGAATTGGAAATACCTCTAAAGACTGGTAATAATTTATTCAAGGATTTTTTACTGATATAAGAATATGCCTCCTTCGCAATACTCAACGCCCTGATAGGGTCATGCTCAGTATCCAAAATCTGTTCAGAGGCATAAACATAATTTAAGGCTGTCTTTTCCCTTGATTCCTGAAAATAGTAAGCCATAACCATTGGAGGAATTAAGAGGGCGATAATACCTCCTACTAACAATGCATTTCGTCTTAATCTTAAATACCTGGAACAGGTTTTAAGATAATCTTTCTGAAGCTTGGTGGCTGTTGGAATTTTCTTTTCATCGATAGATTTTCTCATCCATAAGTCAAACTGTCTGAACTCTGCTTTTTTAAGCAAAAGATCTTTATCAGCCTGGTTGAAAAGGAAGTTTTGAACTTTTTTACCACCTTTATCCAACCATGCAGCCGCCTTTTGTTGCAAGCGTGTATGCTCCCTTACATATTCTCTATCAATATTTAGCGTATGCATTAAGGAACTGAAAGCAATATCAAATTTTTGATTTTTAAAATCTATCCATTGCACCTCTTTTAAGGCTTCAGGAAGGTCATCAGGGTTTACATCATCCAAAAGGACTGTTATGAACCGCTTGTTATTCTCAGCAGCATATGTCACCTCTTCCACACAAAATTCGGATGCCAGAGAATCTGGAGAAATTACGAAAAGGAAGTTATCGGAAATGGCAATTCCATTCTTAATTTCTTCTTCAAAATTACTGGCCGAAGCAATACTTTCCTGATCAAACCAGGTGGTTTTTCTAAAACTCTGAAGTTTTAAATTGAGTTTTCTGGCAAAATCAGCATCTTTCTGCGAATAGGAAATAAAAACCTCAGAAGTTAAAATTCCAATTTTGGAAATACTGCTACTTATAAACTCTTCATGTAAAATTGTTGGCTTATAGATAGCTCTTCTTTTCCCTGCTTCCAACCATTCCTGAGATTGGATTAAATTATTCCCCCTTAGCAAAAAGCTATCACTTTCACCCATTCTTGTCCACCTCAGTCCCTGAACCAAAAGCTGTTTGTGCTTATGATGATACTCAAAATCCTGCTCTATTTGGTTCAGCAATTCATCTATATCCTTATCAAAATCACTTTTTTCATTCTTAGCAATTTTAACTTTATCAGGGTTATTATCTCTCAGGTTGATAGATTTTAGATTTTTAATTTCTTCCGGAATCTTATCCTTAGGTACATCTTCTAATATAATGGGAATTATTCTTTTATTTAAAGAAACTGCATATTTCAATTCCTCTATGCAAGTTGGCTCTTCTACCGATTTGGAAGAAATCACAAACAAAAGATTGTCTGAATGTTCAATTCCTTCCTGCACAGCTTCTCTAAAATCCACTCCACCTTTCACATCCTGACTGTCCATCCAGGTGGTAATGCCATTCCTCATCAAAGCATGATTAATAGCATCTACTATATCCTCTTCTTCTGTGGAATAAGCGATAAAAACATCCGTCATCATGTTTTCCGCATTCTTCCTTGCCTCACTAATGTACTGGCAATGAATTGGGGAAAATGGATT
>JAHQVQ010000434.1 GCA_019634305.1 Flammeovirgaceae bacterium
ACGACTAATGCCATGCTGTTCTTCCAACAATGGCGTTAAGTCGATATCGGGTTGTACAGGCAAGCTTTGGTGACTCCGCCCTACTAACAGAGGCTTATTTTGGCTGATTGATTTTTCTAAATATTGATCATAATGATCGAATAGGAATTTTTCTAAAGAATCCTCAGTCTGTGCCATCACTGCATTAAAAAATACATGAAGTAAAAAAATGGAAAAAATAATGTGTTTGAAGTTCATTTTGCTTTAAATTTTATGTGATGTAGTAAATCTAAATTTACCGTGTATTTATTTGCCTTAGTGGATTAATAAAGAGATTAATATTCCTGGAAAATAAAAGCACAAGTGCTTATTTATTGATTCGGCTAAATTAGGGTGAATGTGACAATTTCAATAATTTGGAGGACATACATTTTTCTAAATTTTCATCAATATAAAATTTAAAGAAAAAATATTTGCGTAACCAAATGATTACATTTATATTTGTAACCAATCAGTTACTTAAAAAATGAGACGAGATGTTTTTCAGGCCATTGCCGATCCGGTAAGGAGAGATATTATTGAGTTGTTAGCCACCGAACCACTTACAGTAAATTCAATAGCAGAAAAGTTTGACGTAAGCAGACCAGCAATTTCAAAGCATTTAAAGATCTTAAACGAATGCGGAATTATTGATTTTAAAAAGCAGGGTAGGGAACGGTTTTGTGAAATTCAGCCCAGGAATCTGATTCCTGCATTCTTGTGGATAGAGCAATACCGTAGTCTATGGGAAGAAAAAATTGATGCTTTCGAAGAATATTTAATGAAACTAAAAACCCAAAATAAAAAAGATGAGTGAAATGAACGAAAGAAAAGATCGCACATTAACAATTGAAAGAACTTTCAACGCTCCTATAAAACTAGTTTGGCAAGCCTGGACTCAACCAGAACACATTGCACAATGGTGGGGGCCAAAAGGAATGGAAACGAAAGTCATAGCCCATAATTTCAAAGAAGGAGGGAAGTGGAAATATGCCATGACCATGCCCGATGGGAATGAATTTATTGCCGAAGGAGTGTATTCAGAGATTGTTGAATTGAAGAAAATATTTTCCTCGGCTGATTTTAAACCAATGACAGAAGGAGTGGAAGTTCAGGCCTTATTTGAGGAGAAAGGCGAACAAACCAACTTCAAATTTAATGTAGTTCATCCAACTGCTGAATATTGCCTGCAGCAAGAGAAAATGGGCTTCATGAATGGCTGGGGCTCTGTTTTTGATAGGCTAGAGGAATTGTTAAGTGCTAAGGTTTAAAATAAAAAAATCGTAAAAAAAGAAGACATATCTGGCAGTTTCGAATTACTGGATTTGCCTTTTTTAATGATGAATTGAGGGTTTTTCTATGATTTTAATAATCTGGGAAAACCTGATTTTTTTCATACCCAAGAACATCCCTTCTTGGTTCACTTGCTCCTCCATTAGAAATTTAGTAGAATATAAATAACAAAATTCACAATCATGGTTAGGCAAAACCAATGGCACAAAAAAATTTGCTATTATTTACTATTGGTCTTTTATAGAGAAAATTCTTTCGTCTGAAGATTATTATTCTTCTGAAATCCCTAATCTTTTCCCCCTTTTCCAATGTCATAATTAAAAAAATATTTGTATAACAATTTTTTTTTATTTAATATTGGTTAACCAATTTATGGTAAACCAAATGTATGTCAATCAATAACAATCTAATAATTATGGAGATTCTGAAAAACCTAGAGGAAATAAAAATTGAAAAACCATCTGATATTATAATAAAACAGATTAAGAATCTGATATCATCTGGGCAATTGAATCCGGGAGACAGATTACCTCCCGAAAGACAATTATGTGAAAAATTTGGTGTAGGAAGAAGCCATGTGAGAGATGCGCTAAGAAAATTGGAATTCTATGGTATATTGAAAACTTTACCCCAAAGTGGAACCGTAGTAGCAGGTCTTGGAGTGACTGCTCTTGAAGGATTAATCAATGACGTTTTAGATCTTAATGACCACGATTTCTATTCATTTGTAGAAACCAGGGTGCTACTGGAAATGCATACGGCTCAATTAGCAGCAGAAAGAGCCACTGTAGATGACCTGATAAAAATAGAGAATGCTTTAATCGCTTTTGAAAAAGAAGTAGAGGCTGGCAAACAAGGCGTAGAAGAAGACTTGTTGTTTCATTTGAAAATCGCAGAAGCAAGTAAAAATTCTGTTTTAAACTCCCTTTTGCTCATTGTAGTCCCCGATATGATCAAGCTTTCCAAAAATCTGGATATCTGTGGAGATGGAAGATACAAAAGAGCTTTACAGGAACATCTTGAAATATTTGATTGTATAAAAAATCATGATAAAATAGGTGCAGGAAATGCTATGAAGAAGCATCTGAATGATTTACTCACTTTTAGCCTTGAAAAGAAAAATAAAGAAAATAATAAGTAAAAGCCTATGGGAATATAGTTGAAAAAGCTCAAAAAAATTGGCTGACAATTGCAGTTGCCAGCCAATAGCTATCTGGGATAGCTCATTCAATTTTAAATAATCAAACACCCTAAAAGTATGAAAATGTTTACAAAGAGCCAAAATGTTACTTTGGCTAAGCAAATGGTATTTGCCTTTTTGATAATACAAATAAGCGCGATATCCAACTTATTTGCCAATGAAAATTGGCCCCCTCAAGAAATTCAAATTAAAGGAAAAATAATTTCTTCCGATGACCAAATGGGACTACCAGGAGTCAACGTGTTAGTAAAAGGAACTACGCAGGGAACCGTTACTGACATTAATGGAGATTACCGGTTAAATGTACCCAGTTCAGATGCTACTCTTATTTTTAGTTCGGTAGGATATGTTTCTCAAGAAATTCCGATAGCGAACAAAACTACTATTGACTTAACCATGGAATTAGACATTACCTCCTTAGAAGAAATTGTAGTGATTGGTTATGGTTCTCAAAGAAAATCACATGTCACCGGAGCTGTTTCAAAAGTTAAAAATGATAAACTTGATCAAATTCCAGTTTCCAGGGCCGATGATGCGCTTATTGGTAGAATAGCTGGTGTAAATATTCAGGCCACTGATCCTATTGCTGGTGCTGCTCCAACTATCAGGGTAAGGGGAACGGGTTCAATCACAGCTGATGCCCAGCCATTTATAGTATTGGATGGGATTCCTGTAGATGCTGATTATCTTGGAAGTATTGATATGAATGATGTAGAATCAATAGAGGTATTAAAGGATGCTGCTTCTGCTGCTATTTATGGTTCAAGGGGTGGAAATGGTGTTATCATGATTACCACCAAAGCTGGTAAAATTGGAAAACCTGTATTTTCATTTAACTCATATGTCGGTGCAAAATCAGTACAAAGAAATGATGATATTTTTCCATCGATTTCGGAATGGTCGGATTTTGTGCAAAGGGAAAATGGTTCTTTAACTGATCGCATGGTTTACATTAATCAATTAGGAACAGAAACAGACTGGCAAGAACAAATGTTTGATGGTGGAATGATTCAAAATTATTCACTAAGTGCTTCTGGAGGAACTGAAAACACCAAGTTTAGGGCCTCAGCTAGTTATTTAGGTGATGAAGGTGTACTGCTAACTGACAACTATCAAAAATATAATATAAGGTTAAACCTGAATACTAAAATTAGTAAAAAAATAGAATTTGGTTTGATGGTGAATCCTTCCTATACCAAACAAAAACTTTTCCCTATCGGTGTTCACGATGCTATAAGACAACAGACCTGGTTGCCAATTTACCATGATGAAAATACGATTCAATATGTAGACTTTGAAAATTATCCAGATGTGAAAATTGGTGATTATGCCATGGAAAGACATTTCGATAATTATGATTTATATGGAGATGGTGGTGAGACTGATATTAGCGGAACTTCGAATGCCAATGCAAAAGCCAAAGTACTGGAAAGAGACCGAAGAGCAAACACCTTTAAGTTATTTTCTAATGCTTATTTGAAATTTCAATTGGCAGAGGGTCTTTCATTCCGGACTTCTATTGGTGGTGAATACTATAATATAGAGAGAGATTACTGGCAAGGAACAAAAGCAGATAGAAGAGGAGCTTCTGTTACTAATTCCTTATACCGAACAGATATTAATTCACATATTGTAAATGAGAACATATTAAATTATGATAAGAGTTTTAGTGATCATGATCTTAATTTTGTGGGTGGTTTCACTATGGAAAGATGGGATTATACCTCTTCTGAAACAGAAGGTACTGGATATTCCTTTGATAATATCAGAACGTTAAATGCCGCTTCAGTGGTTTCAAATGGTGAAACTTTAAAATCAGCCCAAACCTTAGTTTCATTCCTTACGAGAGTAAATTATGCTTATAAACATAAATACTTATTTTCATTTAGTGCCAGAGCTGATGGAAGTTCAAAGTTTGGCCCTGATAAAAAATATGGCTTTTTCCCGGCAGCTTCTGTTGGTTGGAGAATGTCTGAAGAAGAATTCTTGAGAAATAGCGAGTTTATCTCAAATATGAAATTTAGATTTAGTTATGGGGTAACCGGAAACAATTCGGGAATTGGTAACTATGATCATATCGGATTATTATCTCCTGTAAATGGTGTAATCAATGGTGGACTTGTTCCAGGTTTTAATCCATCAAACATTTCTAATTCGGAATTAGGTTGGGAGAAATCGATAGAAATAAACCCAGGAATTGATATGGGATTCTGGAGTGATAGATTAACCCTTTCATTAGATTTTTACAAAAGAACAAGTGAAGACTTATTATTAGCACAAGCCATTCCTTCTGTTACAGGATTTACTGAAGCAATTGTAAATATTGGAGTTGTGGAAAACAGTGGTGTTGAATTGGAATTAGGCGGAGTAATTATCGATAAAGGTGATTTCAGATGGAATACTTCTGTAAACTTCTCTCAAAACAAAAACAAATTGATTGATTTTGCAGGAGCAAATGGACTAATTAGTACGGTAGATTCTAAAAGACCTACAGAGTGGATTGCTCAGGAAGGGCAGGTAATAGCTTCTTTCTATGGTTACCAGGTTGAAAAGGAAATTGATCCAGAGTACATCAAAAATCCATTTTATCCAATTGGAGGTCAATCACAGGATATTTATGTGAAAGATTTGAATGGGGATGGTGAAATTACCACTGATGATAGAACTGTATTAGGTTCTCCTTACCCAGATTTCATATGGGGATTCAACAATCAGGTGAAGTACAAGAATTTCGATTTTAGTTTCATGTTCCAAGGAGCGCACGGTCAATGCCGTTTCCATAAGGAAATGCTAGAATTTTCAAGTAGTTATACATAAAAAAAAGTGTTAAAATTGGGAATAAGTTATGCCACTATATTCTCCAACTAAAACACTTTTACAATGGAAGCAAATTTACAGATAATA
>JAHQVQ010000435.1 GCA_019634305.1 Flammeovirgaceae bacterium
AAAGTAAGCCTGGTTTCCGGATCACTCACTTTCAAATTGGGGGCCTCAATTTCAGTATTATGGCAACTGATACAATTATAGTATTTGCTAATATATTTAGAAGATTTACCTAAAGGTCCAGTTGTTTTTCCAAATTTAATTATTTCCTCTCCTCTTTTAACCAATTCGGAATTGAGATTTTGAGGGATGGGATTTTTCAGGGAATCCCCTAAGTTTTGGAGTAATTCAGCCAATGATTTATTTACATCCCAAGTCTGACTAGGTTGGATCGTATTTTCCTGTAAATAGTTCATGGAAATTAAACCCGCACAAATCAATACTGAACTGAATAGGTATAAATTTTTCATAAAACTGAAAATGAGTGTAGCTTATTTAAAAAAATATTCACTTTTAAAAGATCTCCAATAGATTAGATATCTTTTTATCAAAATAAATAGATGTGCAGAATTAAATATACTTAATAAGTGCCACAACTTTTTGATAATGAGATAAAAGTACTCAATATAAAATAGTACTGGTACTTAATACAAATAAGTCTATATCTTGATTAAGAGAGTATAAAAATGATCCATTTAATTAAACTTTGCTAATGGATAACATAAAAATTTATCTTTGAAATCCTTCGGTTTTATTTAGTGTTAAAAAAAGTTTGGAAAAAAATACAAAAAATTTTACCTTACGCTACTATTTTAATTCCACTTTTTAATTACACTTAGCAAGTTACTTTAAAAAAGTATAACTGTAATTATTATTTTTCAGCAACAAGTGAAGATGATTTTGACTAGAAATATCAAATATGAAAATGATTAACATTACACTTAAAAACAAAATTGCAGAAGGAGATCAAAAAGCTTTTTCTGAACTTTTCCATAATTATTTTCATCGACTTTTTCGGTTTGCATACGATTTCGTAAAGAATAATGAAATTGCCGAAGAAATTGTTGAAGATGTCTTTTATAAGATATGGGAAAAACGTGAACGTCTACCACAAATAGATAATCTGGAAACTTATCTTTATGTAGCTGTAAAAAACCATTCCTACAATTTTTTAAAGTCTCCTAAGAATAAACTATTTGTATCCATTAGTGGGAACACTTACCAAATTTCCGATGCTCATATTAATCCTGAAAAAAGCCTGCTTACAAAGGAGTTGCAACAAAAAATTGATTTAGCTATAGATCAGCTTCCTGAAAAATGCAGAATGGTATTTAACCTTGTAAAAGAGGATGGATTAAAATATAAGGAGGTGGCTAAAATAATGGATATTTCCACCAAAACTGTTGAAAATCAGCTCCGCATTGCTTTAGGGAAAATGAATGATATGCTAAAAAATTATCTCGAAAAACAGCCTAACAAAAAAGGCAGACAAATCAAAATTTCGGATATTGCCTCGCTATTACCTCTACTTTTTATATTTATTTAATTTTTTTTCAAATCCTTTTGGGGGTTTTAAAAATTATTACTGTCTAACAAATTAAAAGATACTTCAAAGTCGTTTTCGATGGAAGAAAATAAAATATTGGATTTGATAGCAAGAAAACTATCAAATGAATGTACAGAGGAAGAATTGCTCCATTTGAACAAATGGCTGGAAGAAAATAGAGAACACCAGTTATCTTATTCAATAATAGAAGAATATTGGGAGAACCGATCAGAATCTCATAATAAAAGAGCACATCAGGTGCATGATCGGGTAATCGAAAAGATCAATAAAGCTGCTCATAACAAAGAACAAAGCGCATTTAAGTATTACCCAAATAGCATAATAATCTGGACAAGGCTCAGCTTTTTCACCAGGATGGCTGCTATTGCAATCTTGGTAATTGGACTCACCTTTTATGTCACCAATATCGACAAAAAAGAAATTGTTACTGAGGTTCCAGAGATAGAAATTCTTGTGAAAGAAAATGAGAGGGGAAAAAAGACACAATTTACATTATCGGATGGCACTAAGATATGGCTAAATGCTTCCAGCAAATTAGAATTCCCGAAAGTATTTACAGATAATAGTAGGAAAGTTTACCTTGAAGGACAAGCTTATTTTGAAGTTGCTAAAGATTCATCAAAACCATTTAAGGTGATTACTAGCAACATCACCACTACTGCACTTGGTACTAAATTTAATATCAATGCTTTCCCTGAAAACGAGGAGATAGAAATAGACTTGACAGAAGGAAAAGTTTTAATACAAAACACTGAAAATAAATCAGTTAAAAACGAAAATATATTAGTTTCTGGGAAAGCCTTATTATTCAATAAGCTTACCCGGGAAGTAACTGAAAGTAAATTTGATCCCAAAGCAGCCACAGCTTGGAAAGATGGTATAATTTATTTTAACCATGCTTCACTATATTCAGTTGTGGACAAACTGGAAAGATGGTATGGCGTAAATATCCAAATTTCAGGAAAGCGTGAAAAGGATTGGGATTATACCGGGGAGTTTGATAATGAAAACTTAAAAAACGTTCTGGAAAGTATCAGTACTGTGGAAAAGTTTGAATTTACTTTAATAAAAAAGGATGTATTAATTAAATTATAAACCATTATTATTTCTATGATTATCACAGAAAACTCCACCTAAAGAAAAACCGGCAACTTTTGGACTAAGTTACCGGCTTATCGTTATTTCCGCTCCAATCAGGTAAAACAAAGAATTAATTGGACCTAATTCGGCTAAAACCTGAAAAAGAGCAAATCTTGTTTTAACAAATTTTTATTCATCAAAACATTGTAAAAATATGAAATTGAAATCAATACGCCTAATAGTAATGCTTTCAAAATACACACTATATGGCATTTTTCTTCAATGTATGTTTCTGAATCTATTATTAGCATCAGAAGGAAATGCCCAGAAAAGCGTAAAAGATGTGTACGTTACGATAAAGTTGAAAAACGCTACACTCAAAGAAACATTTGCAAAAATCGAGTCTCAGACCGATTTTAAGTTCTCTTTTGATCAGGGGAATATTGATAGAGATATCCGTATTACTCAGGATAAGAAGACAGTAACTGTTGCTGAATTATTAACCGAAGTTTCGCGAGTTTCACGGTTAAAATTCAAACAGATAAACTATAGTATTAATGTAGTCAAGATAAACGATCGAAGTAACTTCGACACTCAAAAAGCCAAAATAACTACTGAAGTATACCAAAGTTCAGTCTCTGGAACAGTTACTTCAGGAGATGAAAATGAAGCCCTTCCTGGTGTAAGTATCATTGTTAAAGGAACCTCTACAGGTACCACCACTGATGTTGATGGTAAATTCTCTTTAAGTGTTCCTGCTGATGCTACATTACAATTTAGCTACATTGGTTTTATAACTCAGGATATAGTAGTAGGAAATCAATCTCAACTTAATGTTGTTCTTGAGCCAGATTTAGCTCAATTGGAAGAAGTTGTTGTAGTTGGTTACGGTACTCAAAAAAGAGCTGAAGTAACTGGAGCAATTGCATCTGTTGGAGCAGACGCCATTAAAGAAGTGCCTATTACGTCATCAGAACAAGCTTTACAAGGTAGAGCTGCTGGTGTAACTGTAGTTAGCAATGGAAACCCTGGTTCTGCTCCAACCATTAGAATTAGAGGCCTGGGAACCGTTAATGATAACAGTCCGTTAATTGTGGTTGACGGAGTAGTTGGAGCAAGATTAGAAGATATAAACCCAAATGATATTGAATCAATGGAGGTTTTAAAGGATGCTTCAACCACCGCAATATATGGTGCATTGGGTGCTAATGGTGTTGTAATGGTAACTACAAAAAAAGGCACAAAAGGTAAGGCTAAAGTTAGTTTAGATGTTTGGGCAGGCGTTCAAACACAGAAGAAAAGATATGATGTTTTAAATACAGAGCAATATATTCAGTATGCAACTGAAATTGGACAACTTCAAGATCCAGCAGCTATACCTCAAAGAATTACTGATCCTCAATACGCTTCTTATTTGCAGAATAATACGAACTGGCAGGATGAAATCTTTCAGGATGGAGTTATGCAGAACTATAATGTAAGTATTTCTGGAGGAGGAGAAAATAGTAACTATATGATTTCAACTGGTTTCCTGGATCAAGAAGGAACAATTCGTGCCACAGGTTTTCAGCGTTTTAACTTTAGAGCCAATAGTGAATTTAAAATTGGGAAATTGAAAATTGGGGAAACGATGACCACTTCTTTTAATACCCAAAATCCATACGATGACCAAGGAGGACGATCTCAGATAGAGCATGCCATTAAAATGGCTCCATATTTACCTGTATACAACCCTAATAACCTGGGAGGATATCAGGGTCCTATCTCGATACTTGATAATCAGGATGCAGAAAACCCTGTAAGGGCATTAGAACTAGGAGAGAGAGAGAATAAAACTGAAACTTTATTGGGAACTATATATGCAGAATATGAAATCATTGATGGATTAAAGTTTAAAACACAGGGAGGACTGGAGTATAGAAATGGTCAGAATAATGCATTTGTTCCTTATTTTGATGATGCAATGAATGATGTACTTAAGGGGCAACATTTTTCAGAGAAATCTACCATTACTAAAAACTCAAATAAAACACAAGCTATTATCTGGACCAATAGTTTAAATTATTCTAAAACATTCAACGAGATCCATAACATTACAGCTTTAGCTGTTGTAGAATCTCAGGAAAGCAGCTACAGCGAAACCAATGCCTCGAGTGTAAATTATATAAGTGATGCGGTTAATCAGGTTAGTTTAAATGAAGCCAATCTTAAATCTGAACAATTTGATTATAGTAGATACGGAATATTAGGCAGAATAAACTATAATTATGATGGCAAGTATATTTTTGCTGCCTCTGTTCGAAGAGATGCCTCTTCAAGGTTTAGTGATAATAATAGATGGGGTACATTCCCTTCGCTTGCTGCAGGTTGGAGAATTAGTGAAGAAGCATTTATGAAAGGAAGCGGTACTATTAGTAACCTCAAACTTAGAGGTAGCTGGGGTATTGTAGGAAATGATAAAGTAGGAGATTATAGGTATAAATCTGCCTATACTAGTAATTATAATTATCATTTTGGTGATGGTGGGTCTCTGGCAGTGGGAGTGACTGGTGCTGGACCAGCAAGTCCTGACCTAAAATGGGAAGAGACAAGTATGTTTAACATTGGGGTGGACCTTGGTTTGCTTGCAGATCAAATCACTTTTTCTGCAGAATATTTTAAAAATACCAGTGATGATCTTTTGATGGACTTACCTCTTACACCCTCTCTTGGATTCCATGATCCAAACCTTCCTTTAAACGTGGGATCTGTGGAAACTTCTGGTTTTGAAATGATCTTAGGGTATAATGATTATGAAGGAGAGTTTACCTGGTCAGCTAATTTTAATCTAGGGACTGCCAATAATAAAGTATTAAATCTTGGTGGGGTAGAACAAATCACTGGGGGAGGTTTTGAAAGTCAAGATATTTCCAGAACAATAGAAGGAGAGTCAATGTTCCACTTTTATGGCTGGGAAATGATTGGAATTTACCAGGATCAAGATGATATTACTAACAGTCCGTCCCATGGCAATGCCGAACCAGGGGATGTGAAATATAAAGATATTAGTGGTCCCGAAGGAGTTCCTGATGGAGTTATCACTGCTGATGACAGAAAAATAATTGGAAACCCATTCCCTAAATTTACATATGGTTTCTCAGGTAATGCTGAATATAAAGGATTCGATTTGAATTTGTTTTTAGTAGGTGTTTCTGGAAATGACGTCTATAACACTAACCTTTACGATTTAGAAGGTATGCCAAGATTATTTAATTCAGGAACAGCTGTTTTAAATCGATGGACAGGTCCTGGTACTTCCAATTCAATTCCTAGAGCACTTGGAGCTACAGAAAACAATCAGGTTTCTACAAGATATGTTGAAAAAGGTTCTTATTTAAGGCTTAGAAATATTTCATTAGGTTATAATATCCCTACCGATAACCTATTCAAAGGAAGTATTTCAAAACTTAGAATTTATGTAAGTGGTCAGAATCTCTTGACAATTACTGACTATTCTGGTTTAGACCCAGAAGTGGGAACTCATACTACCACCAATAGTAAAGATAGGAATTTCCAACTAGGTATTGATCGTGGAAATTACCCATTGCCTAAATCATTTATTGGAGGAATACAAGTTTCATTCTAATTTAATCTTGAAAATACTATGAATTATAATAAATTAATTATTAATTGTTTTATAACAACATTTTTAGTTATTTCCTGTAAGCCAGATTTGGAGCTTGTTGATCCTAACCGGCTTTCTCCTGATACATTTTTCAAAAATGAGGCACAGTTAAAATCGTCTGTTAATGCTATTTATTCTAACCTTCAAACACAAGGGTTATATGCTCGGCACATGTTTTTTATGATGGATAACATGTCACATGAAAATGCAGGTAATGAACAATTAGAAGCTGATAAGAGAGAATATCTCAATTTTTCCTTTTCCTCAATTCATGGTGCCATATTTCAATATTGGGACAATTGTTATAGGGGGATTAATAAAGCTAACTTTGTCATTGATAATGCTGAAAATACTGAAACTTTAACTGATGAAATAATTCAGAAGAATATAGGTGAAGCAAGATTCATGAGGGCTTTGTATTATTTCTTCCTGGTAACCAGATATGGAGATATTCCAATATATACTAGTATTGAACCTGAAGGTAAGGGAAAAAGTCCAAAGGCTGAAGTCTATCAGCTTATTATTGACGACTTAACTTTTGCAGCAGCAAACTTACTGACAAAAGATTCTGAACCAGATGCCGGAAGGGCAACTTCTGGTGCAGCCAATGCTTTACTTGGAAAAGTTCACCTTTACCTCAAAAATTATGACGAAGCAAAAGCTGCCTTCGAAAAAGTTATTGGACAGTATACCTTAACTGATAACTTCTATGATAACTTCATGGAAGAAACTGAGCATAATAGTGAAACTATATTTCAAGTGAATTTTACCGGGAATTCTGGAGGTACTGATGCATGGGGTGCAGTCGGTGAAGGAGTAGCAGAGGTTACTTTTAGAAGTCAGGAATACGGCATTACCTGGTTCAATGTTTATCCTGCTGATGCTTTACTTGATGAATTTGAAGATGGAGATCCAAGATATCAGGACAGTTTTTATTCGAATGGGGATATTATTGATCCTAATGGAGATAAAATTCCCGCAAAGATCCCTCTTGAAAGAAGAGCTGCCTGGAAAAAATATGAGCAATATTATAAGCAAGCATCATCTAATACTGAATCGGGCATCAACTTTAATGTAATCAGATATGCTGATGTATTGTTAATGATGGCCGAAGTAGAAAATGAACTTGATAACATTGTTGGAGCTGTTGGTTATTTAAATGAAGTTAGGAATAGACCATCTACTAATATGCCAAATTATGGCACTGCTGCTATGAATGGTACTTATCCTGTTTCTACTAAAGAACAAGTATTTAATGCGATTGTTCATGAACGTCAGGTAGAGTTATGTGGAGAGCAGGTTCGTTTTAATGACTTGTTAAGATGGGACATAGCTAAGGATGTGTTGGCAGGAACAGGTTTTACCACTGGAAAGCATGAACTATTCCCAATACCACAAAGGGAAATTGATCAAAGTGAGGTTTTATCAAACGCAGATCAAAATCCAGGATATTAATTAATTTAGCTAAAAATCATAGCATTTTTAGACTATGGATAAAAGCAAAAGCCTCACTATTTAGTGGGGCTTTTCTTGTTTAAATTTACTTTTCTCTTTTAATTCTTTCCAATTTTTGAATACTTACTTATGAAAGATTTTTTTGGTTATTTACTCCATGTTTCTATAGTGTTAGTATTCTTTTCCTGCAAATCAGATCACATAAAGGAGACAACACATTCCCAGTCTATGCCAGCTATTCTACAAAAAGCCGCTAAAGATTATTTTTTTGTTCCCGAAAATGTTTATGCATCAACATTAAGGATCGATTATTTTGATAGTTTGCTCAGTATTTCTTCACCCTTTCATAAAAATAAATTTTTGCTAGAAAAAGCTGAGACAAGTTTACTTGCGGGACAAACGCAGACTGCCATAATACTGCTTAAGGAATTGAAGGCAATAAAAGCGAAATCTGTATTCATGGTAGGCTTGGAAGCATATGAAGAAAAAAAAATTGATGCCTTATTTGCATTTGCCTACCTGCGATTAGGGGAACAAGAGAATTGTTTAATGAATCATTCTTCTAGTTCTTGTTTAATTCCCATCCAACAAGCAGGTTTTCATCAATTGCCAGAAGGTTCATCACAAGCTATTAAACTCTATTCAGATATTTTATCAACTAACCCTAAGGATCTTGAAAGCAGATGGCTCCTCAATATTGCTTACATGACTCTTGGAGAATATCCGGAAAAAGTCCCTGAACAATGGTTGATTCCAGAAAAAGCATTTGCTTCTGAGTTTCCTTTAAAAAAATTTCAGGACATAGCCACTGAGGCAGGTTTGGCAGTAAATGCCTTATCAGGTGGAGGTATCGTAGACGATTTCAATAATGATGGTTTCCTGGATATAATGGTTTCCAGTTGGTTTCCCAATCATCCTATTAAATATTTTATTAATGTAGGTGATGGTACTTTTCAAGATTCTTCTGAATCCTGTGGGCTTGATGGTATTGGTGGTGGGCTCAATATGGTTCAAACGGACTATAATAATGATGGTTATCTGGATGTGTTTGTACTTAGAGGTGCATGGATGGGTGAACTAGGCAAACACCCTAATTCATTACTAAGAAATAATGGAGATAATACTTTTACAGATGTAACCATAGAAACAGGACTTTTAAGCTATCACCCTACTCAAACAGCCACTTGGGCAGACTTTAACAATGATGGTTTCGTAGACTTATTTATTGGAAATGAATCTACAGGAAAGGGAAATTTTCATCCTTGTGAATTATTTATAAATCAAAATGGAAAATCATTTTTAAACATGGCTTTTGAAGCCAATTTAGAAGTAAATACACCTGAAAACCCATACTATATTAAGGGAGTTACGGCTGGAGATTTTGATAATGATGGCTGGCAAGATATTTTCATTTCCACCGTCAATGCTAATTCACGAAGTTTTTTATTTAAAAATACAGGAAATATTTCGGAAAATGGGGCACCCGTTTTTTTGGACATGACAGAAAAAGCCGGATTAGGTGACCCATTTTCTTCATTTCCTACCTGGTTTTGGGATTATAACAATGATGGCTATCTTGATATATTTGCAGCTGGTTATTTGAGAACAGAATATTTCAGTTCTGTCACCAAAGATATTGCATCCGAATATCTAGGAATTCCTCATCAAGCAGAAACGGCAAGATTATTTAAAAATAATGGAGATGGCACTTTTTCAGATGTATCCGAAGAAGCAAACCTCAACAGAATCTTATATGGGATGGGGGCAAATTTTGGAGATTTAGATAATGATGGTTTTCTTGATATGTATATAAGTACTGGAGAAGTAAATATTACTTCCATTATTCCAAACCGAATGTTCAGAAATAATGTTGGAGAGAATTTTCAGGATGTAACTTCAGCAGGGGGATTTGGTAATATCCAGAAAGGTCATGCAGTTTCCTTTGCTGATTTGGATAATGATGGAGATCAGGA
>JAHQVQ010000436.1 GCA_019634305.1 Flammeovirgaceae bacterium
CCAAAGTAGATGTGATCACTACTCATCTTCCCCGAAATACCATAATTCTTGGTCATGCTGAATTTGAATTAATGAAACCAAATTTAGTATTAATGAATACCTCCATCGGTCGAACATATGATATTGAAGCATTTAAGAAATGGATGACCAATGGAGATAATTATACGATTCTGGATGCCGATGGTGCTACCGGCTTTATGGAAGATTATAAGGCGCTGGATCGGGTAATTTTAAGTGATAAAGTATCGGGAATGACAGACCAGGCTTATTTCAGATTATCTCAAAAGGTGATTCAAAATGTAGAAGATTATTTAGAGAATGCCTGATTATAACGGATTGCGGTGAGTTTTTCCAATAATACTATTACCCTGTTTCCTTGCAGGGTCTTCTCTTTGGAGAGACCCTGCGCATATAGCGCAGTACTTAAAAGGACGCAGGGTCGCGAAAATGCAGACCCTACTTAGACCTGCTTTTTGATTAATCTGGGTTTATTATTCTAAAATCACCGCAAGTGTTACAACCAGTAAAATGTAATCATTAAAAATGAAAGCTCTATTTACCTTTTTCCTTTTTATAATCCTTTTGGGTAATTTGAAGACCAGTGCCTGTTCGGTGGTCTATTATGTTGATCCACAAACTGGAAATATCTATATCGCCAATAATGAAGACTATTGGTATGATACAAAAGCCTATATTCAGATCATGCCCAAAGGCAATAGTCAATATGCCAGACTTTGGTATGGGTGGGATAATTTTGCTCAGGGAGGAATCAACGAAAAAGGTTTATTTTTCGATGGAGCAGTGACACCGGAACAGGATATTCCCGAAGGATATCAAAAACCAAAAGGGAACCTGGGAGACAGAATATTGGCAAATTGTGCTTCTGTAGAGGAGGCGCTTAACTTTTTAGAGGCTGAAAAAATAGCGTTAAATAATGCGCATATCATGTTTGGTGATGCGCAGGAAAATGCAGTAGTGGTGGAGTGGGTCGAAAAAGAAAAGCAATTGATTTGGATAAAGGAGAATAGATTAGTTATGACCAATTTCCTATTGTCCGACACTACCAAAGGCAATTATCCCTGCCATCGATATACTGCCATTGAAAAGCAAATAGATACCCTAAAAGGTAGTGAAGTATCTCCTTCCTTTCTAAAAGTAAGTAATGTGTTGGGTCCTGCTGCCCAAATTCCAAAACCTGATGCGAGTGGTAAAATATGAGGGACTTTATATTCATCCTTTATTGATGTGACGAATATGGAATTTATATTGGCTTATAAACTGGATAATTCTAAAGTGACTAAAATTGATATGCGAAATGCATTTGAAAAAGGGAAAAAAAGGAAAATAAAACTGGATTAAAACAAAAAGACAAACAAGATGATAGCCTTATTACATACTGGAGAAGTTCATGTAGAAAGATTTGAAAAAATTATAAAAGAGCATTTTGATGGATTGGAAATCAGCCATTTTGTGAATACTGAAATTTTAGATCGTGCCTTAAAAGATGGGGAATTGGATGAGGAGAACTTCCAAAAAGAAGTGGCGAAGATTCAAAAAAACAATCCAGATTTAATTATATGTACTTGTTCTACCTACGGTGAGTTGAGTGAACAAACAGAAGGTGTAGTTCGAATTGATTTACCTATAGCTGATTACATTGTTTCCAAATATTCCAAAATCGGAGTAGTTTTTACGGCCAAATCTACCAAGGATACCAGTAACCGATTACTATTGAACAGGGCAAAAATTCAGGGTAAAAATATTGAACTTGTTAACTACGATTGCTCTGAATTTTGGAGTCATTTTGAGGAAGGAAATTTTGAACTGTATGAAAAAGGTATAGCCAGGAAAATAGAGGAAGTGGAAGGAGAGGTAGAGGTGTTTTTCTTAGCCCAGGCCTCCATGCAAGGCGCAAAAAATTATTTAACACATCTCAAAAAAGAAGTGCTGACTAGTCCAGAATATGGGATAAAGACAATGATTTCGGAGTGGCTTGATGATAGGAATTAAGTGTTTTCCTTTATCTGGTTCAAGTATCAGCTTGGAACTTTTTATCTATACAGCATCTCTCTGTATTTTTACACTTCAGCGAAATGCTGAACTTCTTTTTTAATCACAAGCGGTTGCTTGTGCTATAGTTCAGTTTACAAATGCTTAATCTCTTAATCCTTCTCTCTTGGAATTTCGTTATAAGTTAATTCGTACAAATTTTTTTAATCCTTCCTGTTTCTTTAATAATTCAACAAACTCATCAATTTTGTTTTCTTTTTTTAAATCTGTCAATGGAAAACTATTGGTTTTTCCTCCCCTTAATATAATTTTTAAAACAGGTCCAGTTTTCAAAGATGCATAAGCAGCATAGATACCAAGTAAAAAGGGAATTACTGGAACTAATATTTCCTCAATGTAAATTCTGAAAAATTGATCACTTGTTAATAACTCGAATAATTGAATTGAATAAAAAAGCGAGAAACCAATAAATATTGTTCCAATAATAAAAACTACTATCCAGTTATTTATAAGTTTTCCTTTTTCAATCCTTAGTTCTTCTAATTCACTGTTTTGAAATGTATTATAATTAAACCTATTTCTTAATAAATGAATCCCCTGGTCTGAAATTCCAAAGTACTTATTTTCAAATTCGTATTTCATTAATTGATTATTGTATGTAATTTAAAATAGACTGTCTTAATTCGAAGCTAGTTCCAATAATTCCTTATATCTTTTTTCATTAAAGGAAAGCACAGATTGTTCTATTTCCTCTTTCCATTGAGCTATTTCCCCGCTTTCAATTTTCATGTTTTCCAGCAGTTGGATATGGTCGCTGGTATCGTAAATCTCCAATGTTTTTAGTTGCCCAACTACATTTGTCAATACAGATTTGTCTTTTTCGGATAGGGAAATTTGTACTGGAGCGTAAAGTTCTTCATCATACTCTATTTCAGGGTGTTTGCCATTTGTACCGCTTTTTACCACTTTTTCTTCCATGGGAAGAGAAAAATAGAAATTACTTCCTCTCCCCAGTTCTGAAGTTACTCCAATTTGACCATGGTGAGCTTCCACGGCCATTTTACAGAAAGTAAGTCCTATTCCGGTTGATTTGGTGTTGCCCAAATCTTTGCTGTCAAACTGAGAGAATTTATCGAAAATTACAGGTAAATAATCAGGATCAATGCCGGAACCAGTATCTTTTATGGCGATATAAACGGAAGAATGATTATTCTCTTTTCTTATTTCTCCGGATATTTTAATTTCTCCTCCCGGGTCAGTAAACTTTATAGCATTTGTGAGAAGGTTGACTAAAACTCTAACGATAAGTTCATCATCAGCTTTTACCCAAAGTCTGCCCCTAAATTCTTTTTTAATTCTTAAGCCTTTTTGCTGAACCAGTAAACCTACCTGACCAAGTGCAATATCTACAACCTTTCGCATATTACATGTTTTGATATTAAGGTGCATATCAGCTTCTTCAAACTTGCTAGTTTCCAGAATATTCATCACCATATGGAGCATTTGCCTTCCTGCCTGTTGTACGATTGGAGTTCCTTCCGTAAGGGAAATGACAGAATTAAGTGGGTTTTTAAGGTCATGCACAATCATATTGATTAGTGTTTCCTTAAACTTTTCAAGGTCTACTAGTTTCTGGTAGGCTTGTTCGATTTCCGTTTTCTGATGGTCAAGTTTTACATTGGCTTCTTCCAGCTTAATCTTTTCACTATTTAATTCATTTGTACGAACAGCCACCTTTTCTTCCAATTGTCTGTTGCTGATGATCAGGTTTCGAAGGCGAATTTTATTATATATATAAACACCACTCAGGAATCCGATTAACACAATCCCATAAAACCACCATTCTTTCCAAAACGGCTTCTTTATTTCAAAAGAAAAAGTAGCCTGTTGTTCGCTCCAAACACCATCACTATTAGCAGCTTGTACCCTTAGGGTATAGGCGCCATCTTCAATTCTTGGATACCTTGCTATGGGATCACTTGTAGGTTCAGACCATTCTAAATCATGCCCTTCCAACAGGTATTTGTAACGCATTTTCTTGGGTTCTTTAAAACTTACTCCAAGGAAACCGAATCTTACCCTATACTGGCCTGGAGGCAATAAAACTTCCTGATCTATATCTACTTTATCATCGAATACATAAAGATCCGTGATATAAACATTTGGTTTTACTGTATTGGGTTTGTCTTCAAGTGGATCATAAATCAACACCCCTCTGTTGGCACCAAAATAGGCTTTTCCTGTTGAGGGTTCCAGATAAAATGCATTGGTACTTGTTTCAATACCTGCAAGTCCTTCCAGATCATTTTTGAATTGTTCAAAAACCAAATTTGTAGTATTGAGTCGGGTAAGTCCATTTCTGGAACCTATCCACAAATCATTTTTCTGGTCGCTTCCTATGGAATAGATATAATTAGAAAGTAGCCCTTCTGTAGTGGTGAAATTGGTGAAGTTTTCACCATCATATTCGAAAAGTCCGTTTCCATCCGATCCCAGCCAGATATGCCCCTCTTTGTTTTCGGTAATGCAATTGAATTCAATTCCTCTTATGATTTCATTATCATTAAGAAAGAAAAAAACTTCATCTTCAAAATAACTTAAGCCAGGAACAGAAGAAGAAATCCATATTCTCCCCTTAGCATCACAAAAAAGATCGGTAATGTTGTTATGCAGAAATCCTTCATTAGTGGAATATCTTCTGAAAGTGTTCTTTTTAAAATTGTAGTAATATACTCCATTCAGGCGAGTAGCAATCCAGATATTTCCCTCCTTATCAAGGGAAAGGTCATTTACCATTCTCGATTCAAAATCATTTCTTTCATAAATATTCTGAATACTATCACCCGGCTCGCTAATGAAATAAAGTCCTCCTTCTTTGTAGCCCAACCACATATTTCCATATTTATCCTGTAATATGGAAGAACCGGCAAGGCTATCCAATCCTAATATTTCATTGTAATTGATCACCTCTTTTCCTTCAGGATGGTTGATGTGCTTTACAATTCCTTTTTCAGTGGCGTACCAGTAGTTTTTGGATCTATCCTGAAAAATGGCATTTACAAAAGGAGAGGGGAATCCATCATTTTCCAAAGCAAACTTTTCACCAGTATATCGAGCAAGGCCTCCACCATTGGTGCCTACCCAAATATTATCTTCCTTATCCGAATAGATGCAGAGGATATGGTCATCGGGAAGATTATTTTCTTTGGAATAGCTCTTAATGGAATTAAAATCATTTTCCTGATTGTCCCAAACCAATAGGTTTACTCCAGCATCCGATGTCCCCGCCCAAAGCTGATGTTCATTTTTCGGGTAAATACATTTTATGTCATTGGAGGATAAACCGTTTTTGGTGGTAATATTTCTGTATTTATGCTCAGATTCGAAAAGATAAAGCCCGTTTTCATCAGATCCCAACCAATAGCCATCTCCAAATTTATTGGGCACAATTACATTTATTTTTTGATTGGCAAAAGGCATTGGTCGCCTTATATTCTGAATTTCATCATTAAAAAGATCACTGATGATTAAACCATTATTGGTTCCAATCAGCAATTTATCTTCCTTGTATGGCTGTATACTATAGAAAAAGGATTCAGTTTTATTTTCGATATGGATTAAATTTCCATCAGTTGTGATTTTAAATATCCCACTATTTTGAGTCACAAATAAAATGGAACCATCTTTAGTTTCTAAAATCTGGTTGATCCTACTTCTTTTGTTTTCTTCTGTAGGGACAGTAATAAATTTATTTTGAGAAAAATTAAATTTACTAATCTCTCCTTGATAATGACCCACCCAAAGATTTCCTTTACTATCTACTAATGAGGCTGTTACAAAATCCTCTGGCAGATTATCTTTTATATTATAAGTTTTGAATTGATGTCCATCGAATCTTGAAAAACCATTTCCTGTCCCTAACCACAAAAAACCTAGATTGTCCTGAGATATTGAATAAATATAACTTTGTGGCAGTCCTTCATCCTGAGCATAGTTTACAAAATTGGGGAATTGAGCCCAACTCTGTAAAATACCAAAAAGGTATAGGTTAAGAAATAGAAGTAGTTTGAGAAAGTTCAACATAATAAATCTACAAGAGATAATTAAGTAACTATCAGTTAAATACAGTTTGTTTAATAGCTTTAGTTGCCTTGAAATGAGCTGTTCTTTTCCCCCAAAATCGATTAGCACCATTGCTTAATCGACAAAGTTAATAATAAGTACCTGAACAATAATCATTTCCTTAAAAATAGGAAGAACTTAAAGTTTAGAGCCTCTTATGTGTTAAAGGTTATTTGCCAAGAGTAACATTAAACGGGTTGGATGATTTTCGGAAATAAAAATCAGAGAAAAATAATATTTTCAATTTTTTTGTATCTTGAATGGAGAACTACCGAACTACTAATTTTTTCTTTTTTTCTGCGGCATGTTGGAAAATAGACATTTCCTTTTGCCCTTACTTTTTAATTAACAAGCTCAAACAACCAACTGATTATTGGATTAGAAAAAATTGTTGACAACTGTAAAAACTACTAATTAAAAAATCAATTCCCAATTGGGAGGTGATTTTTTATTTCCAAAAAACTAGATTGTCCATAAGGTGAAATTAAATTTATTCAGTGGCTCTATCACGAGTCAGGATAAAATTGTTTTTCTTGGAATTAAAGAAATTAAAAATAAAGAGGAAGTAGAATTTCTTATCGCCCAATTCGATGATATTTAATACAAAAAATTTGCATCCGAAAAAATTAAGGGGTTAATAAATGAAAAGCTAGAACACAGGGTAATAAAAAGCACCAAAAATCTAGGAGAGACTTTTGATCAGTTTAAAACGGCTAAAAGTAAACTGGTGCAATCAGAAAAACTGGCTTCCCTTGGGGTGCTATCAGCAGGAATTGTAGGCCTTAGAATTCTGATTGAACATATCGTGAAAGTAGTGGAGGAAATGGAAAAAATTACTCCAGATAACTTTATAGAACAATTGGCTATTTTTCAGGAAATGAAGGCAAAAATTGCCTTTTATGAAAGAATAGAATTATCAAAAAAAGTGTTGGAAGACATTATTATAGAGGTGGAATACCAGTAAAAACTAGGGATAGAATTTTTGAACCGTTTTTCGCAACTAGGGAAGTGGGAAAAGGGACTGGGATTATCGGTTACTTTGGGAATTATTAAAACCCATAAAGGGAAAATAGAAAGTGAAAAAAGAAAGGGACTGCAGGTGCAAATACCCCTTCCTCTTAGTTTTACTAGTAAATTATCCTGAGGATAAATTTATTTTTTCACAAAGTGGTCAATATATCTTTGCTGACTTTCCAATATAGTGGCATATGCATCTTCTACAGGAAGAAATCCATCTACTTTTGTGATTTTATGCTCAAGCGCCTTATAATCATCAAAGAACCTTTGTATCTCGATTAATACATGTTTTGGAAGTTCATCAATACTTGTATAGTGATTGAAGGCAGGATCGTCAAGATGGACGGCAATTACCTTATCATCCTTATCTCCCTGATCTATCATTTGCATTAATCCGATTGGTCTAGCTCTCATAATGGAAAGCGGAACTACAGATTCCTGGCAAAGTACAATTATGTCCATCGGATCATTATCTTCGGCCAATGTTTTGGGGATTAAACCATAATTAGCAGGATAATGAACTGCGCTGTAAAGCATTCTGTCCACTTTAATTCCACCTGTTTCCTTGTCCAGTTCATATTTTACTTTAGAACCTTTAGGAACCTCAATTACTGCAGTAATTTCTTTAGGAACATTTTCCCCAATAGGGAAGTCATGCCATGCATGTTTCATCTTTTGTAATTTGTTTTAGATTTAATTATGTATTTCAAAAATGAGAACAAAGCCTCAGAAATTAACTCTGTATTTTTCTCATTTTGAGTTAGTTATAGCCAGTATGTTGAAGTTTGTTTTTCCCGGCTGTTTATGTTTTGGAAATTAAAAAACAAAGGTAGTGGTTTTAAAGAAATGAATAACTATAAATATCAATTAAGGGATTTAAGGATTGTTAAAGTTCAAATATCATTGATCTTAAATTTATCTGATAGTGATTTTCTTCTTCCCGCAAATCCGTTTTTTCAAACCATTTTCTGCAATTCCCTCTACAATTAATCTCACATTATATTCCCCTGGTTGTGTGTATCTGTTGGAAGTTAATACCTGGCAATCGTAGTGTCCATCTCCAAAACTCCAATAGTAATTATCAATTTTAAAATCCTGATTGATAAAGGTATTTGATCCATCGAAAAAATACTGAAATTGATCTTCTTTAATTTCCTGAATAATGACGATTTCATCGATATTTACATTGTAATCTGTAGTATCTACAATGGAAATACCATTTACCTTTCTTTGGGAAATTAGCAAAATGGGATATTTACCATATTCATCATAACAATGATCCAGTTTTGGACCATACCTCAAATTACCATCCCCCAGATCCCATGTATGAGTGATTTTATTTCCTTCAGGGTCAACTTGCTCCGAAACAGAAAGCTCTACACAGTAATATTCATTTTTGTGTTCAAGGCATTCATTTCTATTGGTTTGGAATATTAGATCAGCCTCACAAGCAATTGGCTCCTGATTTTTAATCTGTGACTTAATTAATTGAATCGGATTCAATGCAGATATTTGGGAAACGGCTAATGCTAATACAATAAATGGTTTTGTCAGTAAATTAGTGATTGTTAATTTTCTTCTCATTTCAATCCAGAAAAGTGAGTAAAAAAAAGTATTATAGTTGCAGTCTAAAAAATTTCAGTAGCAAAAAAAATCATTTTAAAACCTTCCCTCAACTTGCCAAACTTAATATATGTTAACCAAAGTCAGATAAAAAATAATTTTCATTTTAAGCGGGAATTGTAAAATGTTAATAATCAGTGATATAGGTAAAGCAGGTTGAAGAATAAGAGGCATTAAAAAATATAAATAGAAAGGTTTGTTAACAAATGTTTTGTTTTAGTGTGAACGAAATGGAGAAAGAGAAACACTCTTAAAAAGGAGGATTCAAAAATTTTCAGGCCATGCTCACAAAATTAGTACTTTGTCCAATACCTTTAATAGGGTCATCTGATTGATCTTGTTTAAAATAACATTACTCACATTTAATTTTTCAGCCAATTCCAACACTCCTTTTATATCTACTATTCTATTCCCCAATTCACTAAAAGTATCGATCGGAACTTTGCTTTCATTATAGAAGTACCCTCTTTTTTATCCTTAGGATGAAGTAATCGAATCCAGTATTTAATTCTTCTTTATAGTTTAGGAGTCTGAGGTTGGCTGTTGAAATTAAATTTTTCCAGATATCAATCCTCTGTCTAATATGCAAAAAGTTGGTTCATATCTTTAAAAGATTTGAATTCCAGAGCATTGCCTGAAGGATCTAAAAAAAACATGGTTGCCTGCTCTCCGGTCTGACCTTTAAATCTGATATAGGGTTCTATTACAAATTTAGTGTTTTTTGAAATCAGTTTGTCTCTAAGGTTTTCCCAATCTTCCCAATCGAGCACTACTCCATAATGCGGCACAGGAACTTCATGGCCATCTACAGGATTGTGGTGTAACCCTTCCGCTTCAGTAGGTTTGGGTTTTAAGTGAATCACAAACTGATGTCCAAAAAGGTTGAAATCTACCCAGTTGTCCGAACTTCTTCCTTCTTCGCAACCGAGAATATCTCTGTAAAAGCTTCTTGTTTCCTGTAAATCATATACTGGAATTGCCACATGAAATGGATTGGTTTTTTGTGCCATGATAATAGTTGTTTTATTGTTTGAAATTAGCTTGTATGGTTTCCATAAACTGCTGGAATTGAGGCTGGTTTGGATTTGCAGCCAATAATTTTTCAGCATAAGGTTTTGCTTTTGCAAATTGCTGTTGTTGTAAGTATAAAATAGTTAAAGCATAATCAAGGTCGATCAGATTAGGATCAACTTTAAGCCCTTCCAAAAATGCAATTTCTGCTTCCGGGATTCTGCTCAAATTTTGCAAGGCAAGCCCCCAGTTGTAGTAAATCCGTGGATTGTTCCCCACTATTTTAGCTGCTTTTCCAAGATATTCTACTGCTTCATCCAAACGTTTCATTTCTGCTAAAAGGAGCCCTGTAGAATAATAGGCTGGCCCATAATCTGGTTCGAGTTGAATAACAGTTTGAAATAATGCCAGCGCATCTTCATTTTTGCCTTGAGAATTATAAAGATTTGCCAGATGAATTCGGGAAGGATTAAAAATATAATCTAATTCATTCGCTTTTTTATAGGCTTGTTCAGCTTTTGCCGGTTGGTTGATTTTATCGAAATACTGCCCAAATGCCATTTGTCCGGCTGGGAAATCTGCATTAATGCTTAAGGAAATGCTGTATTCTTGCATGGCTTTAGTAAACTTTCCTCTAATGGATTCATCAAATTCATTTATTGGAATTTCTGCTAAAGCTCCTGCTGCCATTGCCCTGACAGATTTTATAGAATCTGACAATAAAGGAGTGAGCAATTCTTTTTTCTGTTCTGGGGGAAGTATCATTAATACTCTGGCCGCTGTATATCTTACAAGTGGTTCATTATCCTGCAACCCGGAAACAATAGGCTCAAAAATTTCCGGGTTGGCTAACTGACCCAAATACCAAAGTGCCGTAGCTCTTGATATAGCTGGTTGTTTTTTGTCTTGAAGTAGGTTTACCAAATCGTCCATGGCTTCCGGTAATCTTGAACTTCCTTTGGTTAAAGCATCCGAAAAATGTGGATCTCTTTTTTTTCCATACCACTTCTCAATAGCCGCAACTGCCCATTCATTACTTTTATCTTCATGACATTGTGTACAGGCATTTGGCGTATTGAACGCTATACTTTGGTCTGGGCGTGGAATTCTGAAACTATGGTCTCTTCTGAAATCATTGCCCATATATGTTTTACCAGTCATGTGGCAGCTCACACATTCGGTACTTTCATTTTCACCTTCATGGAAATGATGATTTTTAGTATCATATTGATTTCCAGCATGGCATTGTAAACACAGCAGATTGCCTTTGGCCTTAAGTTCCAAACTATGTGGATTGTGACAGTCGGTACATTTCACGCCATTATGATACATTTTACTTTGAGTAAAAGAACCGAAAACATAATCTTCATCCAGAATCTGTCCATCAGGATGGTAAAATTCATCTCCAATTATTTGTGGAGCATAATAATCCATGAAAACCCCTTTATGATCAAATCCATCCACATATTGCGTTCTTCTGGCATGGCATCTGGCGCACTGATCTACCTGCTCTGTGGAAGATAACCCACTGGTCAAATACAAATGATCTTTGGGATTATATTTAGATCCTTCTTTAAAATCACCAGACTGCATAAACTCCACATGGTTTTTCCCCGGACCATGGCAGGCTTCACAACTTACATTGATGATGGAAAATTCTGAATCGAAAGAACTGGTTTTATTGTCATAATTCTTTTTAACATTGGTAGAATGGCAATCGGAACACATGGTATTCCAGTTTAGCCCTCCTTTTGTCCAGTGAATCCATTCCCTTGGGTTCACATCCAAATCTGGATAAAGATCAAACCATACTTTTTTTTCTGTATCCCAGGCAGTTCTCAGGCACTGGAAATGACCATTGGGAAATGCAACAATGTATTGCTGTAAAGGTTCGTAACCGAAAGTGTAAGAAATTTTATAATCGTTATTTTTACCATCAGGTCCTTCTGTGTTAACCATAAATTTCCCATCCTTTTTAAAGAATCGGGAAGTAATTCCTCTGTTTTCAAAAACTACGTCATTAAAATTTCCCCTTACTGAACTATCAGAAGCGTGTGCCATGGCTTTATCATGATGAGAATTCTCCCAATCTTTAAATTCGGTTTGGTGGCAGGTTTTGCAGGTTTGATCGCCCAGGTAATTTGGGTCATGATTCACCCTAACTAAGTCATTCTGGTTTTCTTCCTGAGAAGTTTGAGCAGTTGTTTGTTTTTGTTTGGTATCTTCCATTTTGCTACAGCTTTGGACTAAATAGCCCATCTCCAGGCAAAGTACAGAAACAAAGGCAATAGAAGCAATAGATTTAATGGAGGTAAAATTTATCTTCATTGAAATTTTTTAATGGTAGTTTTTTATTTAGTTGGTGTAATTACACTCCATTTTCATGAATAATTTCACAAGTTTATAGAATTGAAGAGTATTATAGGAAGGATTGAGAAAAAAAATCCCTGAAACGGATGGAATTGTAATTTTTGAATAATCCAGTTTTGAATTTTTTGATTCAAAAAAGATCCAGAAAATCTTAAATAGGATTGCTTACTTTTGAAATTATAATCTTAAAAACATCCCTTTATTTCTTTATTCTAATTCAATTTTCTTCCTGTTCTGTTCGAGACGAAAAAATTTCAAATGAAGCTGAAGAAAGTGTAACCCATCCAATTGGAGAAAGGAAATCTGGACTGGAAATGATTTTCATAGAAGGTGGGGAATATATGATGGGAGGGAGTGATAGTGTGGATGATGGTGGGAAACCTGAACTAAGAATTGCTGATGAATGTCCTCATCCAATAACTATAAATGATTTCTCTATTGGTAAATATGAAGTTACTCAAAAGGACTGGATAGAGGTGATTGGTCATAATCCAAGTTATAATCGGGACTGTGATGACTGCCCGGTAGAACAGGTTTCCTGGAATGATACTCAGGCATTTATTGAGAAATTGAATTTGAAATCGGGTGAAAACTACCGATTACCCACTGAAGAAGAATGGGAGTTTGCTGCCAAGGGAGGATTAAAGAGTGAGGATTTTATTTATGCAGGAAGTAATGAGGTTGAAAAAGTAGCTTGGTTTAGGGAAAACTCAGATGGAAAATCACAATCTGTTGGAAAGTTAGCTCCAAATGAATTGGGGATTTGACATGAGCAGAAATATTTGGGAATGGTGTAGCAATTTTAAAACTCCATATCCATGTGATACTTTAGGGAAAGTGTTTGATTCCAAAGTTCTAAGAGGAGGGACATTTGGAAATCGGGCAAGTAGCGTAAGAATTCATGACCGGAACGCAAGAGAACCTTCTACCAGGTTAAAGACTTTGGGTTTTCGGTTGGTGAAGGGATCAGTTAAAATGTAAAACAGAATTATGAAAAAACTACTTTATTTTGTTATTTTAATAAACTTATCTAGTTGCCATCCTGATGTTAGTGTTTATTTAAGGAATTACACTAAATCAGATTTAAGGGTAAAGGTGGAGATTTCAGATGATTATTATAAATCGCCTTATTATCCAAAATTTTCAATGTCCGATTCTCTTTTAGCGGATGATCTTTTACATCTTACGAAGGTAAAAGATTTCTTTAAGGAAAGTAGTGTATTTTACAGTCCGGATTCAACTTGGTTTTATTTTACTTTGGAAAAAGGGAAAACAGCCTTTCTTTCGCATGTAGGGTTTATGGAACCATCCGTCCAAAGTTTTACAATTACTTCACCCATTGGAATAGAAACCATTAAAATTCCTCGTACAATAAAATTTAAAGAGGAGAAAGTTTCTGAAATTTATGATATAACCGGAGATAAAAAATTTTACAGAAACAGTATTGTTTTCGATATTAAATAATCTTCCTACTGGCTTATGTATAAGTAAAGCCATTACTTAAGCCTTATAAATAAATGAAGGTTTGTAACTTTCAGGAGTTTATTCAATTACAAACTGGATTTTATTTTAAGATTTAACTATTGTCTTACTCCTCCACCTTAGCTATCCCACCTGCGATAATGTATTTTAAAATGTCTGTAGGCTTTCCTTTTACTTCTGTGATGTAGCTTGGTGGCATGAGATAGAGTTGCCCGGAAATGGCAAAGGAATGGGGAATGTAGACGGTAATATAATCTGTGGAATTGGTGAGCAAATGGTGGGCATCATCGGTAATGAATCCCAACCTCCTGATTTCTGAGTTTTCGTAAAGTTTTACCAAAACTGGGCGTTTAAATCCTTTTTTCTGTCCCAGAAAGGCATCCACAAAATCCTTTACGGTAACATAGATAATTTTCACAAAAGGCATTTTCCTGATTTTGCTATCAAAATACCTGAATATGGGAAATTGGATAAGGTAACTTCCAATAGCGCCAACAAGGGTAATGGTAATAATGATCACCAATAAGCCGATTCCTGGGTAGGGGAATTTAATAATGTTATCCAGATACCGGAAAGTGGAGAAAATAATGTAAAATGTAATTGCTATTGGAGTGACAAATAATATTCCCTGTAGAAAATAGCCTAATAGTTTTTTCATTCTTGCCTGGTTTTTTATTGATGTCCGTCTCTAATTTGGTTACAATGTTACAAATGAAAATCACAATTTCTTTTCTTAATATTGAAAGACAAATTTAAAAGCCAATAAAAATGGGAAATATAATTTTAGCAGTTCTAGTCCTAATTACAACTATTAGTTGTTATAAAAAGGATGAAATGAATGAGGAGCAAGTAATGGTTAATCCTTCATTGGATAAAACAAAACTACAAAAGATGAATCTGGTAGAAAAATTAAAAAAACTTAACCTGGAACTTCCAGAAATATCGACACCTGGAGGAAATTATGTTTCGGTAAATAAAAGAGGAAAGATAGCTTATGTTGCGATTCAATTCCCTATCAGAAATGAAGAATTTTTATATCAGGGAAGATTGGGTGACGAAATTTCTAAGGAAGAAGGTTACAAAGCTATGGAGCTTTGTGCCTTGAATGTAATTGCTCAGATTCATCGAAAAATTGGTTTTCAACATATTGAAGGACTCAATCATTTCGATGCTTATTTCCAATCGGCAGGCAATTGGGATGAATCTCCGAAAGTTGTTAATGGTGCTTCAGATTTGTTTGTAAATGTTTTGGATGCTAAAGGAATGCACTCCAGAGCCATTTTTGGTGTGGAAAAATTGCCCAGAAATTTTTCTGTTGGAATTACAAGTTCCTTTACCGTTATCTGAAATTGAATATTTGATTTATTTGTTTATATTTGGAATGGTCTACCATCCATTTCCTATGGATTACTTATTGTAGACCCTACTTAATTTGTGGGAATATGCTGAATGACACTTAAAATCGAAGTAAGTGATCAATTATTAAAATAACTTATCATGGTAGTTTGGTCAGGAAGAGGGATTCTCTCTATTTTAGTGTTAATTGTATCATTTGTAATATGCTTGAAATTATTTCCTGTGGAACAAAGTGACTATTCTTTTGTGGTAGCATTTTTTGTTGCTGGAGCATTTAGTTGGTTTATGGGGAAAAAGTGGAATGAACAGGAGGGAAGAACAGTAATGGATAAAGCGACAGGTCAGGAAATGGTATTTAAGCCTAACCACAGTTTGTTTTGGATTAAAATGCAATATTGGGCATTTATTTTTGGTGCTTTTGGATTGCTTATCTTAGTTCAACAATTTGTATAAAATATTTTCTAAAGGTTTGAATAGCATTATAAAATCCTACTTTCGTTTTCAATAAACCAAAAGCCTCAGCATAATGAGGCTTTTTTTAGTTTAATTTTCTTTTTAATTTCAGGAAAAAACGCTACAAAAAATGGCAGATATTCATCACAAATTCCCTGTTAATGCTTCCATAAGCAAGGTGTTTGAATGTATTTCTACTCCAGAGGGTTTAGATATTTGGTGGGGAAAATCTACTAAAGGAATTCCCAAATTGAATCAAATTTATCAATTTGACTTCGGACCTGGTTATTTATGGGAAGCGAAAGTAAGTCAGTTTGTGGAAAATGAA
>JAHQVQ010000437.1 GCA_019634305.1 Flammeovirgaceae bacterium
CCACAAGTTCTCAATACTTCATTTGAAAAGTTAGCGTGCATACCTGAACCATTCCAGTCAGTATCGCCAAGAGGCTTACAATGATAGTTTATTGACAAACCATACTTCTCAGCAGTTCTTTCCAATAAATACCTTCCAACCCAAATTTCATCACCAGCTTGTTGAGCACCTTTTGCAAAACATTGGAATTCCCACTGTCCGGCAGCAACTTCAGCATTAATACCTTCTATATTAATACCAGCTTCGATACAAAGGTCTAAATGCTCTTCAATAATTTCTCTACCATATGCATTTTTTCCACCTACTGAGCAATAATAAGGTCCTTGAGGAGCTGGGTAACCACCTGCAGGGAAACCTAAAGGAAGTTCAGTGGCAGGATCCCACAAAAAATATTCTTGCTCAAAACCAAACCAAAAATCATTATCGTCATCATCAATAGTTGCCCGACCATTAGTTGAATGTGGAGTTCCATCCGCATTTAAAACGTCAGTCATTACTAGAAAAGCATTTTTTCTAGCAGGGTCAGGGTAAATTGCTACTGGTCTTAATAAGCAGTCAGAAGAACCTCCTTCTGCTTGTTCAGTAGAACTTCCATCGAATGACCACATAGGACAATCTTCTAATTTTCCACTAAAATTATTTATTATTTTAGTCTTACTTCTCAAACTTTGAGTTGGCTTGTATCCGTCTAGCCAAATGTACTCTAACTTTGCTTTTGTCATTCTGTAGTTATTTTTTTGTTGATTTTACAATTTGAAGGCCTTTTAATTACCCAAAATTATAAAAATCTCTGTAATATTTAATTATATCGGTTAAAAATATAACTATTTTTAGTTAAATTAATATTTCACCTTTCAAATCCATCCTTTTTTTAATAATTCACTAATAAATCGTATTGTTTTTTATTAATTTAAAAATTAATTCGTGCAATTGCGATTAAAATCGCAACTGGGATACCAGTTTTTTTAAGTTTAATTCTTTTCCCTTTCGTTTTACCAAAATACAATCCAAGTTTTTCTTTCTAAATTAAAATGGATTTGTTTTTCAAAATCTGACATCCCATTACTATAAGGAGTTTTTTTTAACAAAAAAATCCCAATACAAATATCAAAACAATATAATAAAGTAAAAAAAAACATTTTTATAAAAAAAAATGCTAATATTGTAAACATTTTTAATTATATTTAAGTACTCGCGTTTTAATAAAATTTCATTAGTATGTACTTTGGAAAAAACCTTAGATTTTTAAGAGAAAAACATGGAAAACCAAGTCAGGAAAAGTTGGGAATAAAACTTGGCCTAACAAGAAGTGCTATTAGTTCTTATGAAGACGGCAGGGCCGAAGCTAAGTATGAAATCCTTAACCGCATATCCAAATACTTTAATATTACTGTAGATCAGCTTTTGAATATTGATCTTTCCAAACTAGATGAATCGGAAATAAAACATCAAAAGGAAACTGATAAATATGTAAAAGCAGAGAATTTGAGAATTCTTGCTATTACTACTGACGAAAGCGACAATGAAAATATTGAATTGGTACCAATAAAGGCTTCTGCAGGGTACACTGCCGGATATTCAGACACAGAATACCTGAGTGAGTTACCTAAATATCAGTTGCCCTTTCTCCCTAAGGGAAAAACCTACAGAGCATTTGAAGTAAAAGGAGATTCAATGCTTCCATTAAAACCTAAAAGTATTGTAGTTGGTGAATTTATATCCGATTGGAATTCTATTAAAGATGGACAGGTATGTGTGGTAGTTGTAAAAAACATGAATGAGGGAATTGTACTGAAGAAAATATATAACCGGGTAAAATCGGATAGTAAATTTATTCTCAAATCTTCAAATATCAACTATCCTTCCTATGAAATCCCAGCAGAAGATGTAATTGAGGTTTGGAAATTTTCAGCGTTTATTAGTAAAGAATTCCCTGAAGAAAACCACACCGTTTCTGAATTAAAAGAAGCTTTCTGGAGGCTTGAAGATGATATTAGAGATATTAAAGAAAATCAAAGCAATCCTTCATTTTAGAAAAAAACAAACATTTAATAAAACAAGAGATCCCTTACTAAATATAGATTTGGGACCTCTCGTTTTATATTTTTTTTCAGTTTGAACAGTTTTTGATCTCTCCCTTTGTAATTCTCTCATCTATTACACCTTAACTTCTATTAAGAATTAGGCACAAGAACTAGCTAACTCGTTGAAATTTTCCTTCGTATAAAAAATTAATTTTGAACGAAAATTTAAGGATTTTTTTAACCTTGATATTTACTGTTTTATATTGCCATCCGAATCTTTTTTCAATCCTAGGATTAAAAGTTCATTTTTTGTAAATTAATTAAAATTAACCAAACTATTGAAATGGCATTAAGTCCAAATTTGCTTATCGGATTATTTTTTATTTCTATTTCTCTACAAACATTTGGGCAAAATGATCCATTTATTGGCAATTTTTCCAATGAGCAAATAACAGTACAATTTGTAGAAACAAAAGGGAATTATACAGGTTTTGTAAAAAGCAAAGAAGGACGTTTCCAATTAATTGCCAAATCATATGATCAAAAATCTATTCAGGGAACTTATAATTATTATGGAACCGATATTCCTTTTTCAGGAACTCTTCAAGGCAATACCTTAAGTATTTATAGTGAAGGGCAATACATCAATTTGCAAAAACAAGTTGATCCCAATTTAAGTCCTCAAAATAATATTACAAGTAATCAAAATCCTATTTCGAAAGGAAATAATAGTAACGATGAATGGGGAATTTCCTTTAATAGCCCTCCAGGGTGGCAATCTCAAACAGGAGAGAATGGTTTTACTTTCGTATCCCCAGATCAGAAAAGCCTGATTTTTCTTATCCCTAACCAAGATTCAAAAACTATTGACCAATTAAAAGTAGCTGCAAGACAAGGGATAATTGATCAGAATATAAGATTAAGTATGGTGGGAAATCCTAAAGCATTTGGTTCAAACGGAATCTCTTGCGAATTTGAAGGAGTTTACAACCAGAGGCAGGCAAAATGTTATGCTGTAGGAATTCTTTCCCCTTACGGAATTGGAGCTACTATTCTTGCAATTAGTGAAACAATAGATTACAATGAGGAATTAAAAGATCTGGCTATTACACATGCCAAAAGTATTAGTTTTTACCAGCCTAAAGTTGCTATTGATCCAACTGGAAATATTGCCGATTGGCATCAATATTTAAAGGGAAGAAAATTGGAATATTATAAAACCTCCACTGGTTTCACCGACCATATTATTTTTTGGTTATGCAGTGATGGATCCTTTGGCAGGAAGGATGACACTAGTAGTTTTTCGAGCGGACCTATTTCAAGTTTTTCTGGAGTTGCAGGAGGAAGCAATGCGGGGAAATGGACTGCAAGAGGTAGTGGAAACATTGGCACATTGGTTTTACAATACAATGATGGATCTTCAGCTAACCATCAGGTAGAAATTAAGGATGGAAAATTCTATTTAGATGGTGTAAAATATTTTAGAGTTGAAAATGACCGGTGTCATTAATTTTTTTATAATGATATTTTTACTATTTTTGTTATGCATGCATAATAAATTACATTGCATTAATCTTACATAATTACAACCACAATTATTAAAACTATTTCAGCTGATAACCAACTTGGTTGTTGGCTGTTTTTGCTTCACATAATTTTACAATAACCAAAATAACACATATATGGACTTTAACCTTTCAGAAGAACAATTAGCAGTACGTGATGCCGCAAAAGATTTTGCCCAAACTGAATTATTACCAGGTGTAATAGACAGAGACGAAGAACAAAAATTCCCTCTTGAACAAGTAAGAAAGATGGGAGAACTTGGTTTTTTAGGTATGATGGTAGACCCCAAATATGGTGGTGGAGGAATGGACACCATTTCCTATGTTTTGGCAATGGAAGAAATCTCCAAGATAGATGCTTCAGCTTCTGTTTGTATGTCAGTAAATAATTCTTTGGTTTGCTGGGGTATAGAAAAATTTGGAACCGAAGTCCAAAAGGAAAAATATCTTACTCCTTTAGCCAAAGGGGAGATATGGGGAGCATTTTGCTTATCTGAACCAGAAGCAGGAAGTGATGCCACCTCTCAAAGGACAACAGCCGAAGATAAGGACGATTATTATTTATTAAATGGTAATAAAAACTGGATTACCAATGGAAATACGGCTTCGGTTTACTTGGTCTTCGCCCAAACAGATAAAGAAAAAAAACATAAGGGTATAAACTGTCTTATCCTTGAAAAAAACATGGAAGGATTTATCATTGGAAAAAAAGAAAACAAGCTAGGTATTAGAGGTTCAGATACACATTCTCTTGGTTTTACTGATGTAAAAATTCCAAAAGAAAACCGACTGGGTGAAGAAGGCGAAGGCTTTAAAATTGCCATGAAAACCTTAAATGGAGGAAGAATTGGTATTGCTTCACAAGCATTGGGCATAGCTTCAGGAGCTTTAGAGCTTGCTATCCAATATTCCAAAGAAAGAAAAGCGTTTGGGAAACCCATTCACCAACACCAGGGAATAGCCTTTAAACTATCAGAAATGGCAACAAATATAGAAGCAGCCAGAATGCTTTGTCTTCAGGCAGCATTTTTAAAAGATCAGGGAAAAGATTATTCAAAAGCTAGTGCTATGGCAAAATTATTTGCCTCTAAAGTAGCTATGGAATCAACCGTGGAGGCTGTACAAATTCATGGAGGATATGGTTTTGTAAAGGAATATCATGTTGAACGCTTAATGAGAGATGCTAAAATTACCCAAATCTATGAAGGAACCTCAGAAATTCAGAAAATAGTAATTTCAAGAGAATTAATGAATGAATAAATTTTCCTTTTTTATTTTGGTATCCCTCAATTCAAAAAAAGCAAAAGACCGATCAACTCACATTTATCGGTCTTTTTTATGAAATATTTTTAGAAAAATTGGTAATTATCCAATAGGTTTTAGGGAATTAATTACTTAGTTTTTTGGTTGAACTGAATATTTCATAAATTAAACAAATCACCCCTATTTTTTTTGAAGCACTAAACGTCCAATTTACATTACTATACACCAGCATGGATAGAATTATTAAAATAAATAGGAAAAAGATTCACCTCTTAAAAAGCGGATGGATTTGGAGAACAGCCTGGAATGATGCTAAAAAGCATTTGGGGAGGTTATCCCTTTTTATTTCTTCTATCGTAATTGGCATTGCAGCCCTCGTTGCTATTAATTCTTTTAATTTTAATCTAAAGAATGATATTGATAATCAGGCTAAAGCTTTATTAGGTGCAGATTTGGTGCTTTATAGCGAAGAAAGTTTTTATGAAGTTGATTCCATACATTTTGATACACTACCTAATATGCAAGCAGAGGATGCAAGGTTTTCATCCATGGTCAGTTTTCCTAATCTTAAAGACAGCAGATTAGCACAGATTGTAGCCATTAAAGGGAGATATCCTTTTTATGGCGAAATGAAAACAGAACCTGCTGGTGCTTTGGAAAGATTTCATAAAGGAGGCGTGGCAATTTTGGATGATAACATGGCTCTTGAGTATAACATTTTACCAGGTGATTATATCAAAGTAGGTGATTTGCAATTGCCTGTTGCAGGAGTTGTGACAAAAATTCCTGGAAACATAAAAATCGCAGGGACAATTGCACCTTCTGTCTACATTCCTTACGAAAAAATTGAGAAAACAGGATTATTGAAAAAAGGAAGTCAGGTAAATTATCGGAAATATTTCAAAAATTATGGAAAAAAAACTGGAGAGGCTCTTTTAGCAGATATAAAACCTATTATTAACAAACAAGGATACGGTTATGAAACAGTTTCGTACAGAAAAGAAAGCCTCAGTAATGGTTTTGAAAACCTTTATCGCTTCTTTAATCTATTAGGTTTTGTTGCCCTAATACTTGGCTCATTAGGAGTAGCCAGCTCTGTTCACATATACACCAGAGAAAAAATAAATACTGTAGCCGTTTTGAGATGCATAGGAGCATCTGGAAATGTTGCTTTTCAAATTTTTTTCCTGCAAATTCTATTTTTGGGTTTAATCGGAAACTTAATTGGGGTTACCCTTGGACATTTCATTCAATTATTAATACCCTATATATTACAAGATTTTATCCCAGTGGCACTAAATTTTTCTGTTTCCTGGTTTGCAATTATTGAAGGCTTTATAGTTGGAATAATCATTACTATTTTATTTTCCACCCTTCCTTTAATCAATATTAAGTATACCTCTCCTCTTGCTGTACTTCGTTCATTTCCAGATAAACTAAAGGGGAATAAATATATTAAGAGACTCATTTTTGTCCTGATCTTACTTTTCAATTGGGCATTTGCTGTAGTTCAAACCAATGATATTCAAATTGGTAGTTTTTTCTTTCTGGGACTATTAGTCACCCTATTCTGTTTGATTCTAGTGGCAAATCTTCTCATCTTAATTATTAAAAAACTTTCCCCTAAACAAATTGGTTTTGTATGGAAACAAAGCCTTGCCAATCTTTTCAGGCCTAATAATCAGACTGCTGTACTTATGGTGGTTATTGGGTTAGGTGCTTTTTTGGTGGCCACAGTAACCAGTGTTCAGGATGGAATATTAAGCCAGGTGGCTGGAATAGGAAATAAAACCAGATCTAATTTGATATTATTTGACATCCAACCAAACCAAAAATCTTCTACAGAGCAATTAGTTGCAGAATTTGAAATTGAACAAAAACAACTAGTACCTATTGTAACAGTAAGGCTCAACAAAATCAAAGGACAAACCCTTAGTGAGGCTAGAGAAAATCCTAATGAAAATATACCTAACTGGTTACTATATATGGAATATATAGTGACTTATAGAGATCATTTACTAGCCTCAGAATCTATAATTCAGGGAAATCTGGAAGCTGATTCCCTTCAGACAAATGATTCTATTTATGTTTCTATCACGCAAGCTATTGCCAACCAGTTATCCCTAAAAATTGGCGATGAAGTCAATTTCAATTTACAAGGAGTAAACTTAAATACTTATGTTGGCAGCATTAGAAAAGTGGATTGGCAAGAGGTACAAACCAACTTTGCTTTTGTATTCCCAAAAGGTGTTTTAGAAAAAGCCCCACAATACTTCGCTATGCTTTTGAACTCACCAACTAAACAAACTTCAGCAAAATTCAAACAAAAACTATCTACTATTTACCCCAATATTTCTACAGTAGATTTAAGTCTGATTGTAAGAACCCTGGATGATGTTATGAATAAAATAGCATTTGCAATCCGCTTTATGGCTATGTTTAGCATCATTACCGGATTATTAGTTTTGGCAGGATCGGTAGCCAATAGCAGGTTTGCAAAGATAAAAGAAAACACATTGCTAAGAACCCTGGGAGCTATGCAAAAACAATTGATTAGTATTACAATTTTAGAATATGGTTATCTTGGATTCTTAGCTGCGCTCACAGGTGTTTTACTGTCTTTTGGGGCAATATGGGGATTATCAATCTATTTTTTAGATCTGTTTTTTACACCAAATTTGATTAGTATTGGTTTAATTATTCTTACAATAACATTCCTTACTACTCTTATTAGTTGGATAAATCTTAGAGGAATTATTAGTCATACTCCATTAGAAGTTCTTCGAAAAGAAATGTAAAACCTATAAAAAACTTGATCTTTTTTTAGAATAAGAAAAAAAAGTGGAATATTAAATTCCACTTTACCTAAATTTTTAAGAAAATTCAATCAGTTAAAACTGGCAAATCTGCTTTTAATTAGCAGTCCTCTTTTCACATTTTCTTCCTCCAGTACCTTTTCAAAAACTTTTACAGCAGATTCAAATCTGTTGATGTAAGCCAAACTTACCTTTCTGGTATCAAGCTTGGTAAATTTATTTTTCAACCTTTTTCTTTTAGTAGTCATTACAATGGGCATTTTAATTTAACGACTTTTACACTTATTCAGACAATTGAAAAATAATGGCAGACAAAAAATTAAAATTAATTTTTATATCCGAAACTCTTTAACCTACTGGCTTTCTTTCTCCAATCTGCATCCACCTTTACAAACTGCTCCAGAAAAACTTTCTTTTGAAAAAATTCTTCCATATCAATTCTTGCCGCAGTACCAACTTTCTTCAACATTTGCCCTGCTTTTCCGATTAAAATAATTTTTTGACTACTCCGCTCCACATAAATTTCAGCTCTTATTCTAATTATATTTTCTTCCTCCTTAAAAGACGTTACAGCAACTTCACATGAATATGGAATCTCTTTTTGATAATTTAAAAATATTTTCTCTCGAATAATTTCGGCAGCAAAAAACTTTTCAGGTTTATCAGTTAATTCATCTTTATCAAAAAACGGAGGGTGATAAGGTAATGAGGAGACAATAGAATCAAAAACAGTATCACAATTAAACCCATGTAAAGCAGAAACTGGAATAATTTCTTTAAATTGAAATTTTTCTTTCCATTCGGTCATTTTTTCATTTACAGCTTCCTGATCACCTAAATCAACCTTATTTAAAATGAGAAAAATTGGACTTCCAACTTGAGAAAGTTTTTCCAAAATAGATTCTTCAATCTCCTTCATACCCATTTCTACCACAAGCAAAATCACATCAGCATCTTCAAGTGAAGAGTCAACAAAACCCATCATAGCTTTGTGTAGTTGATATTTGGGCTCTATAATTCCAGGAGTATCCGAATATACAATTTGATAATCCTGACCATTAATAATTCCCCTTATTCTATGACGGGTAGTTTGCGCTTTAGAAGTAATTATTGAAAGCCTTTCTCCTACCAGCTGATTCATCAATGTTGACTTTCCCACATTAGGTTTACCCAAAATTGCAACAAACCCTGCTTTATGATTTTCCATTTAGATTTTTATTTATTTTCTGCAAATATATTTGTTTTAATAAAACTTATTACTACTTTTGTGCTCTCAATAACAGTGCGGGGTGGAGCAGTTGGTAGCTCGTTGGGCTCATAACCCAAAGGTCGCAGGTTCGAGTCCTGCCTCCGCTACAAATTAGGATCATAAAAACCTGTAAGTCA
>JAHQVQ010000041.1 GCA_019634305.1 Flammeovirgaceae bacterium
AATTGTAAATAAATTTCATTTTTTTTAAGAAAATTGAAAATTTTATTACCTCAGATTATCAAATACCAGAAATTTACAACAAATTTAAATATCACCTCTTTTATGTTATAAATTGAATAATTTCAAGAAAAACTAGCCTTAAATCATACTTCTTCAGAATAATTATACCTTCAATAGGGGGATTTCTTTTTTGGGAATTTATAACCAAGTTTGAATTATCTATTCAACCTTACTTATTACTCACTTCATTTGGGTCAGCTTAAAAAAAAAACTGGTTGAAGGTGAGCTATGTCTAATTTTGAATAGGATTAATCACTTAGTGTCAAATTAATTTTTAAACATTTATTTACTAGCTTTATGAGAAAAATTCTACATCCATTTTTATGGCTGGGCTTTATTTTTTTATGTCACGTCTCGTTCGCCCAGGACAAAGAAATTACCGGTAAAATTATTTCTAACGAGGATAGCGGGCCTCTACCTGGTGTATCTGTTATTTTGAAAGGAACTTCGATAGGTACTATTACCGATATCGATGGTAATTACAGACTTAATGTGCCAAATAATAGTAACCTACTAATTTTTAGTTATGTAGGTTTCGAAACCCAGGAAGTACAAATTGGGGCACAATCTAATATTGATATCACCTTAGTATTGGATACTAGGTTATTATCTGAAGTTGTGGTTACAGCTATTGGTTTGGAAGCCAACAAGCAGGATTTAGGATATTCCATCCAACAAGTAGAAGGAGATGAAATTACAAAATCCAGGGAAACCAACATGATCGCAGGCTTAAGTGGAAAGGTTGCTGGTGTACAAGTAACAAGTTCTGGTGGAGTACCCGGATCAGCAGCTCAAATTAGGATTAGAGGGAATAAATCTATACAGGGAAGTAATTCTCCATTATTTGTTGTAGATGGAGTACCTATTGATAATTCAAGTTTTAATAGTGCGGATTCTCCTGAAGATGCCGTTTCAGATAGAAGTTCTGGTGGAGCCCAGGGGTCAAACAGAGCAATTGATATCAATCCAAATGATATTGCTTCTATGACTGTATTAAAAGGTCCCGCAGCAACAGCTCTTTATGGAATCAGGGCATCAAATGGAGCCATAATTATCACAACTAAAAAAGGGAAAAAAGGAAAACCAAGAGTGTCCTTTAATTCATATTTTACGGTAGACCAAGTGAATAAACTACCAGAATTACAAACAACATTTGGGCAGGGTGCTATTTCTGGTGGTGTTCCTATTTATCGTGGTCCTGAAACCACAAATAGTACGAGCTGGGGTCCTGCAATATCTGATTTAAGATATTCCAATTCTCAAAGTTCAAGATATAATACTAATGGCAGGGCTATTGTTCACATGAGTGATCCTACTGCCTCAGGAGATTTGGTTCCGGCATTTAACAATGCTGATAATTTCTTTCAATCAGGTTATTCATTTGATAATTCACTAAGCGTATCCGGAGGAACCGATAACACTACTTATTATTTATCAGCAGGTAGATTAAATCAGTCTGGAATTGTTCCTACCACAGATTTCCAGCGGACTTCCTTCAAGGCAACTATTTCTACAAATATCTCTGAAAAATTCAAAGCTTCTTTTTCTGCAAATTATGTGAATTCTGGAGGACGGAAGGTTCAGAATGGTTCTAATACTTCAGGGGTAATGTTAGGGCTTTTAAGAACTACTCCAACATTTGATAATGCCAATGGACATGGAAATGATGGACACGACTTTGAGGATGCGTATTTATTTAAAGACGGAACTCCCAGATCATATAGAGGTCAAAAAAGTAATGGAGGAGCCATTTATGACAATCCACTTTTTACGGTGAATAGAAATTATCAGACTGATGAAGTGAACAGGTTTATTGGCTATGCATTTCTAGGTTATGATATTACTCCATGGATGACATTATCCTATAGATTGGGTGTTGATACTTATGCAGATTTTAGGAAATTTAGGAGTGATATCGGGTCGGGAACCTTGGCAGGAGGTCAGATCATCAATCAGGAATATTCCAATAAAGATTTAAACGGAGATTTACTTTTAACTATAAATAAAGAATTAACATCTGATTTAAACCTTAATGCAACTATTGGTCATAACACTTATAGAAAAACTACTGATAATAGAAGAATTGACGGACAAGGTTTAGCTTCTCTAGGATTTTTTAATATGGCCAGCCCAAATTCATTTGCAGTATCCGAACTGCCTACTGAAAAACAATTGTATGGAGTTTTTGCTGATTTAAGATTTTCCTATAAAAATCAATTTTTCTTAAATGTTACGGGTAGAAATGACTGGACATCTACTTTGTCTAACGATAATAACTCGTTTTTCTACCCTGCTGTTGCAGGCGGTTGGGCCTTTACAGAAACCCTAGGTTGGAATGATAGTCCTATATTGCCGTATGGTAAGTTGAGAGTTTCCTGGGGAAAAGTGGGTAATGATGCTCCTTTTGGTAAAACAACCAAAATTACTTATTACCAATCAAGGGTAAGAGATGGATGGACAACTCCTAATGGTGTTTTATTCCCAGCTTTTGGTACCAATTCATTTTTACCCAACCAGTTTTTAGGGAATCCTGATCTAAGACCTGAGTTTACAACAACTTTTGAAGTAGGTACTGATTTAAGATTTTGGAATGGAAGAATTACTGCGGATATCACCTACTATCAGGCATTAACTGAAGATATTATTTTAGATGTTGAATTGCCAAGATCAAGTGGAAAAATATCAAGAGCACAAAACTCTGGAGAAATTGAAAATAAAGGAATTGAAGTAGCCTTAAATGCTAATCTAATTAAATCTCCAAGTAGTTTCAATTATGATATTGGCGTGAATTTCACTAAATATACATCCATTGTAAATAAATTGGCTGAGGGTCTTGAGGTAATTACCATCGATCCTTTTGGCACGCAAAGGATCCAGGCAGGGGAACCTTATGGAATTTTTTATGGAACAAGGTTTTTGAGAAATGATCAGGGTACAGTAATTATTGATCCATCTTCAGGAATGCCTTTAGAAGCCCCAACAAGTGCTAAAGTTGGTGATCCAACTCCGGATTTTTTACTTGGATTTAGAAACACCTTTACTTATAAGGGATTAACCTTATCTTTCTTGCTTGATTTCAGAAAAGGTGGAGATGTTTATAATGGAAATTCAGGCGTGCTGAAAAACTTTGGAGTAAGTGCAGAAACTCTTGACAGAAATGAAAAGGTGGTTTTCGATGGTGTTTTAAGAGATCCGGGTTTGGATGATGGTAATGGAGTACAAATAGGAGGTGAGGCAAATAATATCGAAGTAGTAAAAGGAGGAACAGATGGAGGAACCAATTATTATTCGAATTATGGATTTACAGGTTTGGATGAATTAACCATTCAGGATGGTTCATGGATCAGATTAAGAGATTTAACTATTTCCTATAATTTTCCAGGTGCAATGTTTGAAAATAATTTCATAGAGAATCTTACCATCGGATTTACAGCCAGGAATGTTTTCTTAATTACTGATTATACAGGGATTGATCCTGAAACTAACCTTACTGGTGATGCTAGCAATGTTTTAGGTTACGATTATTTTAATAATCCTAACACTAAAGGCTATGGGGTTAATTTAAACCTGACCTTTTAGTCAATTAGTTGAGTGACCTCTGAGGGGTTCATTTTCCAACTTTTATTTGATTTAAAATAATATTTAAAAAGGAAAAATGAAGAATAGAATTTAATGCTTTCTTCTACTAAAATATATTGTTATGAAAAGAATATTTAAACTGAAGTTTTTACTCTTATTCACTTCTTTCTGGGTGTTTTCATCCTGTGAATTTGATGAAGAGATCAATGTAGATCCATCCACTCCAGCTGATGTAACCCTTAATGCCATTTGGCCAGCTGCTCAAACGGGTATATCCTGGGTAATTGGAGGCGAGATTGTTAGAATTAATGGACTTTTAATTCAGCATTTTAATGGAATTAATGCCCAGCAAGCCTCTAACACTCAATATTTAATTCGAGATGCAGATATGGACGGTATGTGGAGAAGAATGTACCATGACTCCTTAAATCCTCTTGTTGATATAATTAAAAAGGCTAACGAACAGGATTCCCCTTTTGATAGAGGCAAGGCTAAAGTGCTTTTAGCATTAGGTTTAGGTAATTTTACTGATGGATTTGGTGACATTCCCTATGTAGAAGCCTTCAAAGCAGATGATGATTTATTTGCTCCAACGTATAATTCGCAACAAGAGATTTATAATACTATCCAAACATTATTGGATGAGGCAATTGCTGATTTAGAAGGGCCTGCAGGTACTCTTACTCCTGGTTATGATCGGATTTTTGAAAATGATTTGGGAAAATGGGTGAAGGCCGCTAATTCCTTAAAGGCCAGGTATGCTCTACATCTTGAGAAAAAGAATGGAAGTCAGGCTTTTGATGATGCTTTAACCTTACTTTCTGAAGGTATATCTTCAAATACTGAGGATTTTGAATTTATTTTTGGTACTGCTTCAAATGAACCAAATCCGCAATATCAATTTTCACAAGATAGGGGTGGAAATATTGAAATGGGAGAATTTCTTATAGATCAATTAGAAAGTAAAAATGACCCTAGGACTGAGTTTTTTAGAGAGCAAAGTACTGATTCTGATGGTAATATAACAGACAATAAAGTTTTTGGGTCTGGAAGTTTTTATACAAAAATTGATGCACCTGTAGTGTTAATGAGTTATGTGGAAGCTAAATTTATCGAGGCAGAAGCACACTTAAGAAAAGCTACTCCTGATCTGGTTGCTTCAGAGACTGCGTTTAAAGCTGCTGTATCCTCTTCTATCCTAAAAATCACTGGAGCTACTGACGATGCCTATATTGCTAATTATGCCACTTATGCGGGTCTAGCAACTCCAGAGGCAAGGCTGGAAAGGTTAATGACTGAAAAATATATTGCCATGTATTCTCAGGGAATAGAATCCTGGACGGATTACAGAAGAACTGGATTTCCGATACTTACTCCAAATCCGAATGGATCAAATGGATTTAACCTTAATGGGGAAATTCCAAGAAGATTACCATATCCACAAACTGAGGTTGATTTGAACCCAAAAACACCAATTACTTCACCAAACCTTCAAACTCCAGTTTGGTGGGATGAATAGGTTATATTTGGAATTTTAAAAACAAAAAGAGGCAATCTTCTTAGGTGATTGCCTCTTTTTGTTTTTAAGGAGTTACATATTCATTGATGAGTCGTTCTGTTTTAGCATTTTCTACTTTATTTATGAGTCTTTCTCCCTCTTGCTTATCTCTCACCACTTTGGCAACTGTAAAACAGGAAGAAACTGTAAACAAATAAGACATGGCAAAAAAACCTTTAACAGGAAGGGTGGTATCTAATAAATAAAGTCCAATTACAGTGCCTACAAAGGATATTCCAAATGAAATCCAGGCCATGGTGTAAAAGGCTTTAGTGTTATTGTTTTCAAATAAAACCGTATTTTGCATAGTTCCAAAGTTTATGTGAAAACTCTAATAAACGGTTAAGTGTGATTTAAGTTTTTTTCCCATTAACAATATACTGACTTGCATCGAATAGATTTTTGGCTACATATTCAGCTAGGGTTTCAGAGCTTGAGCTGGAAATTCTAATACCTTTTATTCCAAGCTTTTGAGCCGGAATAATATCCCTTTCTTTATCTCCAATCATCCATGATTTAGAAAGATCAATATTATATTTTGCTATTGCTTTTTCAAACATTAAAGAATCAGGCTTTCTGGTTAGACTTTCGGTTTTTATGGGATGATGAGGGGAAAAATACATTTGGTCAATAGCATTATTACTTAAGTTTTGAAGTTTTTGGAAACAAGCCAAAACCTCTTCCTTTTGATATAATCCCTTGGCTATTCCTGCCTGATTAGTAATTATTATTAGTAAATAACCAGCTTTTTTTAAAATTGCTAATGCTTCCGGAACTTTTGTTTCTAATTCAAAATCTTCAATTTTATAAGTATATTCGCCCCTTTCTATATTCAGTACTCCATCTCTATCTAGAAATATGCATTTTTTCATTATTGTAATTTTTAAAATATAAAATTATCATCTTAAATTTAGGACTATTTTTAAGATTTATACTATATTTAATCTGTAAAAAGAAATCCTACAAAATAAAATAATTAAGTAATATAAGGTTAGAGCCAAAAATATTTTTTAAATTATCTTTTAATTATAACCAATTCCAAAATTATTCTTTTTTAGAAGAAAAGAAATTAGTAGGAATGGATATTAAAACAGAACTAAGTTTTAGGCATAATAAATAGATGTACAGAATTAAATATACTTAATAAGTGCCACAACTTTTTGATAATGAGATAAAAGTACTCAATATAAAATAGTACTGGTACTTATTAAAATTATATAATGTCATAAATTTAGTTCAAGGATTAAAAAGACCAATAACTAATACATTTAGAATGATAGATATTATTCCCTCCCTTTCGGTGATAGGAGG
>JAHQVQ010000438.1 GCA_019634305.1 Flammeovirgaceae bacterium
ACTTATGAAAAAATATGTAAAGCTTTTGCTCCGGTAGTAAAAGAACACATTGAAGTATATTGTGCTGATAACCACCTAAGATTGACTGGAAAGCATGAGACTCAGTCAATCGATCAATTTAGTTTTGGTGTCTCAGATAGAGGAGCATCTATCAGAATTCCAATTGCCACTGTAGAGAATGGATGGAAAGGTTGGTTAGAAGATAGAAGACCAAACTCAGCTGCTGATCCTTATAAAGTTGCTGCTAGAATTATTAAAACTGTAAAAACAGTAAGCTAATTTAAAGTTCAATTTAATCCAAAAGGTGTTCGGTTTCGATCGAACACCTTTTTTGTTGTCTAAAAGTTAAATTATAGTTTCTATTTCATGAATAACTTGGAATTCTATATTAGTTTCCCCAAATTTCAAATGTAAAAACAATTTCATCATACTTTAATTTTTGCTAAATAGATGTGCAGAATTAAATAGACTTAATAAGTGCCACAACTTTTTGATAATGAGATAAAAGTACTCAATATAAAATAGTACTGGTACTTAAATCAAATAATCCTTTCTTAAATATTTTCAATCGACTAACTGTTTTTTGATTCTTAATTTAATTTTTACCTTCCATCGGTTGTGAAAATAAAAATTTATCAAAGTGATAAGCTGGTTAGTGAGGCTCCTTTTGAAACGCCTTCTAGTGATTGGGCTAATATTGCCTGGATTATAAAAGGTTTTGCACGGGATGGCTGTAGTTTCGAATTGTATTACCGTAGCGAAGAGGAATACAAACTATACCATAATTGGATGTTGAAAATAATGTATAATGAAGGGGCTGAGTTAGATACAGTAGAATATTAGCTAAAGTCTCTAACTCAGGGATAAGTCAAGATAAATGTATTTGAATGATAATATTTGCCAGATAAAAATGCTATTTATCCGGCAATATTTCAGATGATCCTTATCTTTTATATGTTTTGGTTGGATTTATATGATCTAATTGATAAGAACCAGGTTGTTTTCTCTAATATACACTGTTTCTTTATCCCATAGTATTTCATACCAAATATCATTTTTAGAAATGATTTCTACTCGGTGTCCTTTCCCTACTTCTTCAATAAGGTTGGCTCCAGCAGATGGCTGTTCCATTAAGAAGGAATGATCATTAATAATGATCCCTTTTTGGGAATCCAAACCAAAATTTATGGTGAAAAAGAACAAGGCAATAAATGAGGTTAGAAAAATGGCGGGAATAAGGACATCTCTTTTGTTTATTTTGTTTTTTATAATAAGGATTAGCAAAAAGATAAAAGTTGCTAAGACGCCTCCAAAAACGTAATAGAGGTTGGCATGATAAAATGCGAAGAAAAATTCAGCATCGGTAAACTTATATCCTTTTAATTCATTGTCTGAAGCGAGGTCCATCATTTTATCCAAAACTTTTTTATCAGCTTTGAACAAATAGTATAAATTGAGATAGTATAAAGTATTTGTGAAATCCCCTTCATTTTCCTTAATAAATGCCATTTTTAACAGCATTTTGGGAGAAAATTGCCTATTTTTCTCTAGTATATTATTATAAATATCAAATGCTTCTAGAAATTTATTTTGGCTAAATAGTGAATCTCCATATATTAATTTTGGGTTTGATGGTGCAGCCGCAGCTCTAAAAAAAATGGTAAAAAATAAAATTGACACCAAACAGAATAATTTTTTGAATTTCTTTTGCATTGAATGTTTTTAATATTAGTTTTGCACCGCAAATAACGCAAAGGAGAGGACAAAATCCAATTTCCTTTTAGGATTCCGTAGCTCAGCTGGTAGAGCATCTCCCTTTTAAGGAGAGGGTCCTGGGTTCGAATCCCAGCGGGATCACAACTGATTCGAAAGATCGTGAAATTAATGAAATTCCTGAAAAAGGAGGTGAAGTTGAAGAAAATCTTTCGAAATTTTTTGTGCCTATTTGATGCAAAAAAATATGACATAGAATTGAAAATTATTTAATTTTCAATTTCAAGTTTTTTACTGCCCACGTGGTGGAATTGGTAGACACGCCATCTTGAGGGGGTGGTGGGCTAACGCCCGTGGAAGTTCGACTCTTCTCGTGGGCACTAAAAAGAAATTAGATTCCGTAGCTCAGCTGGTAGAGCATCTCCCTTTTAAGGAGAGGGTCCTGGGTTCGAATCCCAGCGGGATCACAAGCACAGCTCAATATTCAGAAATGAATGAGCTGTGCTTTTTTTATTTCCTCAGTTTGGACACTGATTAATTGTTTAAACCTTAGTTGGGTGAATGAAATGAAATTTGATTTCCTTCGGTATCAAGGAAAGTAGCCATATAGCCAATTTCATCTGAAATTTTTGTTTTTGGTAGTACCACTTTTCCCCCAGCTGCTTCAATTTTTGAAAGAGGTATGCTTAGATCTTCTCCACCATTTAGGTAAACCCTTGCTCCATTTTCCGAAGGTTTATTTCCATCTCCATAACAAATTGCTCCTCCAACTTCACCTTCACCACATGGTAAAAAAGCCATTTTTATACCCATAATATCTTGCTGATAAAGCTCTGTATTGAATACTTTTCCGTAAAAGTCTAAGGCCCTTTCGTAGTTTGAAGACGGAATCTCGAACCAATTAATTGCATTTGCCATTTTTTGAATAGTTTTAGTTATAAAAATTAAATGATGATTCAAATGTAATAGAGTACTAAAAAGTATTATCTCTAAAAAATTTAAAAACGTAAGAATCTAAATTGAATAAAATTGTTTTAATTTTCAGTAGGAATTATTTTCTGAGTCATTTTTTTAAACTTCTATGCAAAAAAAAGGAAATCTGTTTTTATTAATTAAGTCATTGTCAAAAGCAGAAAAAAGGTATTTCAAGGTTTTTACATCCCAGCAGGAGAATCAGAACAATTATTTGAGGCTTTTCGATTTCATCCAAAAACAAAATGAAGATGATAATCACTTAATAAAAAAAGCTTTTAAGGAAGAGAAATTTGTAAAACAACTTCATGTTACCAAAATTTATCTTCGGGATTTGATTTTAAAAGCCCTCAAAAACTACCATCAAAAATCTTCCAGAAATCTTTTACTATTAGGCTACCTACAGGAAATGGAAATTCTTTTTCACAAAGAGTTATATCCGCAATGCGAATTATTGGTGGAAAAGATTATTGCCATTGCTGGAGAGTTTGAAAAATTCCCCTTACTCATAGAAGGCTTGAACTGGAAAAGGAAATTGTTGATGACGACTAGAGGAGTTGGAAAAGAGCAAAACAATATCAATGAAATTTTAAAAGAGGAAAAAGAAATTTTATTTAAAATTGGAGAACTAAATGAACTATGGAGAATAACAATCAATATTTTTAATGTTTTCCAGGAATTAGAAGGAATTGCCGGAACTAAAGAAGGCTATAGTTTGAAAAGTAAATTACTCGACAAGGAACCTAATTTTCTTCAGGGGAAAGTATTGTATTATTATATTAAGCAAACTGAGGCTTATTATAAAGCAGATCCGAAAAAAGCCTACGAGTTTGCTGAAAATTTATGCCTTTTGCTGGAAAAATTACCCGAACGAATAAAGGACGAACCTAAAGTTTATTCTACGGCTTTAAGTAATCAAATTGGCATTTTATTGCAATTGAAAAGACTGGATGAGATTCCTCCTTTGTTAGAAAAAGCTAAACAAATTCCCACTACTTATGGATTAAGAATTAATTCTTCCTTTGTGGTGCGGTGGTATGTTCAGATTTATAATATAGAGCTGGAGTTGCTTAGAGATACCAAAGCTTTTAAAAAGGGAGTAGAACGAATTGAAGAGGTTAAGACATTTATAGAAAAACATAAAAATTCAATACCACCTGCCTTTCGCTTATTGCTTTATTACCAGTTTTCATATTTGCATTTTATGGAAAAGGAATTTTCAAAATCACTTTCCTGTCTCAATATTATTTTAAGTGAAAATTTTGGTTCGGAAAGATCGGATATTTTGAGCTATGCGAGATTCTTAAATCTGGCTATTCATTTTGAACTTGAAAATATTATGGTCCTTAAATATGCAGTTATTGCCACTAAAAGGTATTTGAAAAAAAACAGAAAATTACTTCCTTTCGAAAACACTTTGCTGAAATTTTTCTCTAAAGTTTCAGTTTCCCCAAAATCTCATTTTCCCCATTTGCTACAAAAACTGAAAGAAGAATTATTCGCAAAAGCAGGAAAAACAGAAATTGAACGTGCGCTTGATTATTTCGATTTCCATTATTGGATTGATGTAAGATTACAAAAGAGGGCGGTGGTTCATTAATTATTCTTTGGTTTTAAACCTTTCATTAAAAATAAAATTAAAAAACTTGAAATAGGTATTTGCTAAAAGATACAATCTCAGGAATTTCTCATTAATTTTGCTGAATGAATTATTTATCAGTTGATAGTCTGACAAAGACATTTGGAGAAAAGGTTTTATTTGAAAATATTTCCTTTGGTATTGAAAAAGGACAAAAAGTAGCATTAGTTGCCAGAAATGGCTCTGGCAAAACCACTTTACTTAAAATTATAACTGGTCAGGATAGTGCTGATTCAGGTGAGGTAGTAATTAATAAGGATATTTCTGTGGCATTTCTGCCTCAGGAGCCAGAGTTTGAGAATATTAATTATGTAATGGATTATATCTTCAAGGGAGATAATGCCATTTTAAAAGCTATAAAAAAATATGAGGCCTCTATTAAAGCGTATGAAGAGGATCCTTCTGATAAAAACCTGGATTTATTAAATGAAGCTACCGCTGAAGTAGATAATTTAAATGCCTGGGATTTTGAAGTGAAAGTAAAGCAAATCCTAGATAAATTAAAAATTTCCAATCTTGATCAGGATGTGAAATTATTATCTGGTGGTCAGAAAAAACGGGTTGCGCTTAGCAGAGTTTTGATTGAGGAACCTGATTTTTTAATATTAGATGAGCCTACCAACCACCTCGATCTGGATATGATTGAGTGGTTAGAAGAATATTTATCTAAGCAAAATCTTTCTTTGTTTTTAGTTACTCACGATCGTTATTTCCTGGATAGAATATGTACTGAAATTGTGGAAATTGAGGATGAAAGGGTTTATAAGCATAAGGGAAATTACAGCTATTATCTGGAGACTAAATCGGAAAGGGAAGTGCAGATGACTAAGGAGGTAGAAAAGGCAAGAAACCTGATGCGAAAGGAATTGGAGTGGATAAGAAGGATGCCTAAAGCAAGAGGAACTAAGGCTAAGTATCGTGTGGATGCTTTTGATGATCTTCAGGAAAAAGCTAAAGGACCAGGGAAGAAGGACGGTTTGCAACTTGGTGTAAATATGGCCAGAATGGGCAAAAAGGTAATGGAAATTAAGGGACTCAATAAAGCCTTTGGTGATCTTAAAATTACCGATGATTTTAATTACATCTTTAAAAGAAAAGAAAGAGTTGGGATAGTTGGAAAAAATGGGGTAGGGAAGTCCACTTTTCTGAATATGCTTACTGGGACTGAACAACCCGATAGTGGAATAATTGATAATGGAGAGACCATCGTTTTTGGTTATTATACGCAGGCTGGAATAAAACTGGAAGAAGGAAAAAGAGTAATTGATGTAGTGACTGATATCGCTGAAGTAATGCCTTTGGCGGATGGAAGTAACTTAACCGCTTCCCAGTTTTTACAGTTGTTCTTGTTCCCTCCTAAAACCCAATACTCTTTGGTTTCAACTTTGAGTGGAGGGGAAAGGAGAAGGCTTTATTTACTGACAATTCTGGTTAAAAATCCGAATTTTTTAATCCTGGATGAGCCCACCAATGACCTGGATTTGCTTACGCTAAATGTGTTAGAAGATTTTCTTTTAAATTTTGGAGGATGTTTAATTCTTGTAACGCACGATAGGTATTTTATGGACAAGCTGGTGGACCACCTTTTTGTTTTTGAAGGAGATGGGCAAATAAGAGATTTCAATGGGAAATACCTGGAGTACAGGTACCAAGAGGAAGAGAAAGAGCGATTAGAGAAATTAGAGAAGGAAGAAAAGAAAAAAGTACCTCAATCTAAAACCGATACACAGTCTAATTCTAAGAAAAAGTTAAGCTATAAGGAACAAAAGGAATATGAGGAGCTTGAAAAGGAAATTTCTAAGCTTGAGGAACAAAAGGAAAAATTAAGTTCAAAAATCAATTCTGGTGAAATAACGGATCATTTAGCATTACAGGAAATTTCCGAGGAAATAGGAAAACTTATGGAGGAAATTGATGAGAAATCCATGCGCTGGTTAGAGTTATCTGAATTGGCATAATAGCATCAAAAAAGAGAGTAGGATTAAAAAAAACTACTCCCTTTTGTTTTATCCAATTTTGGTGAATATGGTTTTACTTAAAATTCTTTATAAATAAGGCTTGGCTGAATGCCATTGTTATTGTGGTATTTTAAGCTATTGTATTTCACAAATTCCCCGGTCATTTCATGGAAAAAGATTTGGCAGATTTCCACACCAGCATAGATTTTTACAGGTTGAATACAGGCCAATTCCAGTGTCCAGTAACCATTAGCTCCAACATTTCCCAAGCCGGCTGTGATATGGATAAAAATGCCAAGTCTGCCAATTGAAGATCTCCCTTCCAGCATGGGAACATGGTTTTCTGTTTTGGTCAATTCTTCAGTTCTACCGAGGTATAATTTCCCAGGTTGCATTACAAATCCTTCATCGGGAATTTCTATTTTTTCTACCTCATTGGCTTGTTTCATATCAAGCACATCAGCTTTATATACCAATAAATCTTTATGTAATTTTAGATTGTAACTATTCGGGTTGAGTTGCTTCTGGTTGAATGGTTCAATGAAAATATCCTTGCCAATTCTTTTCTCGATTTCTTTTCCGGATAATATCATATTTATCGCATTTAGTGGGAAATGAAGAACGAGGGATTTCCGGAATTTGTTTCAATTGGCTTGTTATTAAATAGTTAAGGTATCTGCTTAATGTTAAAAATTAATTTTCCAAACGGACACTGATCTGTCATCACTGCAGGAAATAACTGTATTTCCTTCTCCAAACCAACCCACTTTATTCACAGACGTTCCATGACCAGCATGCCTGGCTTTGTCGATAACTTTCAAAAGTTGAAATGTTTCCCCATCCCAAACTTTCACCGCTTTGTCCTTGCTGCAAGTGGCAAAATATTTCCCATCCTGTCGGTAAGAAATATCATTGATTGTGAACATGTGGGCAACAATAGACTTCTTAAGTTGATATTCTTGCTTTACATTCCAAATATTAAGGTGAGCATCCCGGCTTCCACTTAATAGGTAGTTAAAATCAGGACTGTAAGTTAAAGTGAAAACTGAGATTTTATGTGCATTAATTTCATACTTTAATGCCAATGTTTCTAGATCGATAATTCTGATGAAATTGTCACTAAAACCGCAGGCAATTTCATTCGATTCTGTGTTGATAGCCAATGATCTTAGGGATTTTTCTGAAAGTTTTATTTCCTTTAAGATAGTAAAAGTCTGGTAATCTACTATTATCAACTTTCCATCTCCTGTGGCCACATAGATCTTTCCTTTATGCCATTGGATTGAAAAAATTGCAGCATCGCCTAATTTTAAAGATTTAATCTCTGATTTCTTCTCAATATCAATCAGATGAATTCCACTAAAATTTTCCCCAACCAGTAATTGATTATATTCCTTCAGGTATTTTAATGCATAGACTGTATTTTGTACAGTGGCGATTAATTGACCTTTATCAGGTTCGTTTAGGTCCCATTGAACTACTAATTTATCCGATCCACTTGTAAAAAATTCAGTGAGAGAATATGGCTCCATTGCATAAATGCAATCTTTATGACCAGTGAAAGAATGTACTTTTTTTACCTCTAATTTTATCATCTTGGTTATCTTTGCCTACAAAAGGATATATCCCGAAATTGATTGAACAAAATTAGTTTTTTTGGATAAACAATTGGGGGATGTGATTTTTTTTATATGATTAATCGAAATTTAGTAGTGGGCAAATGTATTGGAGGTAGATTTCCAAATTATACTTGTCTGGGCTTTAAAATAAATTCATGTCCTTATTAAGGCATCATCAAATAAGTGAACATGCCTTATGGGGTATGTGGGAAATTGAGGAATCGTTGGAGGATTTATTAAATCTTTTTCCCGAAGCTACAAATCATCAGGATTTCACCGCCATTCATATTGAATTGAAACAAAAGCAATGGCTGGCCAGCAGAATCCTTATAAAAAAACTTTTAGAGCTGAATAACCTACCATATTCGGGGATTTCTAAAGATAAATTCAATAAAGCAATTTTGCTTGATTCTACCCTTCATTTATCAATATCCCATTGTAAGGATTATGCAATAGCTATAATCGATAAGGAAAAATCTACAGGAATCGATATTGAATTGGTTTCTCCTAGAATTCAAATTATTGCTAAAAAGTTTTTAAGTGATTTTGAGAAGGACAACACCTGCTGGTCGGATGAAGAATTGACCGTTTATTGGTGTGCTAAAGAAGCTATGTACAAATTGTATGGTAGAAAGCAGTTATTTTTCAATAGGGAATTAAAGGTGAAGAAAAACTCTGACAATGCATCTTTTACAGGGGAGATCATAAAAGATGAACTCACTATTCCTGTGGAAATGGAAAGTGAAGTTTTTGGAGATTATGTGATTGTTTATTGTAAATAAAAAATGCCTTTCAAAACTAATTGAAAGACATTTTTTGAAATAGCAATGTTATTTCTTATTCAATAGTCACAATTGGAAGGCTACTGATAGTACTAGGTCTTTGAATGGTAGGGTGCTGATAGTTTTCAGTTAAAGTGAGAACTTTTTTATAGACAAAATTATCAAGCTCTCTTACCATGATTTTTTTATCAAGTATATCATCTGCTAAACCTTTTTCTATACCTTCAAGAATAGCTAATGTAAAGGCTCCATGCCCCCATTGAGGATCTTCTAAAGATGTTTCTGTACCAGTTGATGCAGACATAATTATTACACCATATTCATCTGAAGACATAGTTCTTAATGCTTCTGTATTATTTACATAACCTACATTAGCACCTAACCTACCACTATGGCATGCATCAACAAGCATTAATACTTTAGAAGGTAGATTACCTAATACATCAGCAAAGTTTTGCCAATCAACAGCAGTTTCTCTAAGATTCTCCACATCACCATCATGGGGTAGAATGTAGAAATGGTTTTTCTCATTAAATCCATGAGAAGCAATGAATATTACTACGAGGTCCTTTTGTGTAGCATTCTCTTCTAGCCATTTAAACTCATTTAAAATATTATGTCTCGTAGCATTGTCATCAACTAATTCCCTTACGAAAATATTTCCATACAATGCATCTTTTCTATCTTTAAATACACCTGCAATAGCATGTGCATCATCATCCGCATAATTCAAATTATAGTCTGATCTTTTAAAATCAGAGACTCCAATACTTAATACATAAAGGTTGGGTTGCACAATGTAGTCAAAAACATCAAATTCCAATTCTTCTGCTTCTTCTGTTACATTGGTTTCCCTTTTCTCTTTTTTTACCCTTATAATCCTTTCTCCTGAAATGCCCTCTGCATTTTCGTTTGCTGCAAAAATTTGGATTCTACTTTCTGCATTGACAAGAGGAACATCAAAATCTACCCACTTTTTGGTTGGCGTATTGGTCTGTTCCACTTTAAAACCTCTTCCTTTGGAAACAGGTCTGCCATCCACATAAACTTCCACTTTTGTAATTGGGGAATCAGAAGTCACCTTGGCTTTAATTTTTACTCGGTTTTCCTTTACTTCCATAAAATCTTTAGAAGGAATTAACCACTCAACCGAAGGAGGTAACAAATTATCCACTTCTTCTTCTTCTACTACAATAATTTCCTTATTGGTTTGCCCATAAATGGTTTTGGCCACTTCAAAGGAACCATGCTCAATGGTTAATTGCACCAATTCGGGTTTGAAATACTTTTTACTGAAAGTTTTTACAGGAAAGAATTCTGCACTTTTATCATCTCCTCTGTTTACATGCCATCCCACATATTTTTCTCCACCAGCAGAAGCAGCATAGTATCCCTGAGGAGTCCAGCAAACCCAGTCATTATTTTTGGCAACGAATAAGGAAACAAGATTTTCGCCTGTCTCAATATTCCAAACTTTCATGGTTTGGTCATTACTGGCCGAAGTTAATATCTTACCATCATCAGAAATAGAAACTGCCCAAACTTCTCCTGTATGCCCAACAAATTCCCTCAATTCTTTTCCTGCATTATTATAAAGTTTAAGGGATCCTGCACTTCCGACAACAACCTGTCCTTTTGGCGTGACTGCATAGCATCTGATTGATCTACCAGTTGATGCTGTATTGGTCACTTTTGCCCCATTCCCAAAACTTAAGGAATATTCGTTTGTTTGTCTGAGTGATAATCCTCCGCCAGAAGTATTGCTCCTTTTAAATTTTGAAGGATCTATTTTTTGAAGATTAAGCTTTAATTCTTTGAAATCGAATGATTGTTCGAATGGTCCTCTATCTGCTACATTTTTTGGAGTATAAGTATTACCAAAAGCAAGCTCCAGATCACTACCAAAACCAACTGCCCAGACCGCCTGTCCCTGACCTTCAAGATGTTGCAAAACCTTTCCATCCTCTGCATTCCAAAGGAAAATTTCGTTGTCAGAACCACCAGCTGTGGCTATAATTTCAACCCCTTCTTTAGTTCTTACTGGGGCAAATGCTGAGGCTCTCACAGTATTATCATGCTTATTAAATTTGCCAAGAGTAAGTCCATAAGGAATCTCATAAACAGTTCCATCTTTAGTCATGGCCACCAGCTTATTCAATTCATGTGAAAAGGAAATTGTGAAAATCTCCTGTCCTAGTTCTTGAATAGTATTGTAAAAATTACCATCACTATCCCAAAGTTGTATTTTTCCATCTAATCCACCTGAAGCAATGTATTTTCCATCTGGAGAAAAATCAACACAATATACCCGATCACTATGATCTGCCAATTGCCCCGCCATTGATTTTGATGGGGCAGCCGAAGTTCCTTCAGGAGTTAAGTAATATAACCTAAGTGTTCCATCGAAGGATGCAGAAACTACTTTTTTCCCATTTGGGGCAAAGGCTACACCGTAAACAGGAGCAGTATGCTCTGAAAAACTACTCAATAATTGAGGTTCATTATTTTGGGAAAACTGATCTTTGCTATTCAATTCCGGGATACTCCAAATTCTTACACTATTATCCCCACCACTACTGGCAAGGAATTTACCATCACCAGAAAAATCAAGATCGGTAACTGTATTTTCATGGCCTAATAATGTAGCTATTTGCTGTCCTGTTGCGATATGTATAATTCGAATTTCATCATTTGGCAGATAGCCTGCAACCGCAATGAGGTTACCATCCGGGGAAATAGCACCAGCATTTAATTTTCCAAAAGGTCCATTTCCAATCTGTCCTCTTATGGTTTTTCTGATTGTACCATTTGTGGTATTCCAAACTCTAATGGTTTTGTCATCTGAAACAGAAATAAGGGTTTTCCCATCTTTGGTAAACATTACATCTTTTATCATAGCCGAATGCCCTTGTGGGTCGATTACCAGTTGGGGTTTGTCCTGACTAAAAAGATGAAAACTGAATAAAATTAGAGCTAATAAGATATATAAATGTCTCATTAAGTTTCCTTTTGGTGAGTATTTTTGGGTTAAATAATAGCTTAAGTGCCAGTACTAATTTATATAGAGAAATGTATCTCATTATCAATCAGTTGTGGCAAAATATAATATTTTTTAATTTGGCCGATTACTTACATATTAATAAGTTCATGTTATGCTCAAATCTTTTTCTTTGAGATGAAATAATTGAAGATTCAACTTTATTACTTTTGAGAGATATTAAAAAGTATCCAAGTATAATATTAATTATAGATTAATGAAAAAATCCGTTTTCAGTTGATTATTTGGTTTTGCAATTCAAGATGATATTTACGGAATAATCTTACTTTGGTTTTATGAACATAAATTAATCTTCAGTCCATTTTTCTGGAAGGAAAATCTCTGCTATCATACATCTGGTACCACCTCCTCCAATTTTCTCAATTGTGGGAATAGGAACTGCTACAATTTTGGAGTACTTTTTTATAACTTGAAGTTGCTCATTACTAAAGCTATGTTCAGCCCTTTGAGACATTACTAAAATGTTTTCTCCTTTTTCATTTTCCAATTCAATGACATTACTGGCAAGACATTTCATTTGGTTAAAAGAAATATCAATAATATCTTTATTAGTATTTTTGAATTGTTTAACAAGTATTTCTTTTTCCTTTGGGTTTTTTACAGATTCCAAACATACAACTGCAAATTTATCTGCCACAGAAAGCATCACGTTGGTGTGGTAAATGGGAATGTTATTTTCATCCAGTGCTTCAAAACTGAGTAATTTATAGTTAAATTTTTCACAATATTCGTTTAGGAGTTCAGGGCAAGTTCTTTCGGAAATACAAGCATAACAAACCTTATTTACTTTGTCTAAAATCATACTTCCAGTCCCTTCAAGGAAAACTTCATCCTCCTCATAATGGCTCAAATCTATCTCTGATTTTATTTTAAACTGGGTTCCAATCAGGTCAAGGATACTTCTTCTTCTTTCGAATCTTCTGTTTGGGGCAAACATGGGGAAAAGTACTACAGTGCCATCTTCCTGAAAAGTGACCCAATTATTAGGGAAAATGGCATCTGGTTTTTCAGGTTCTTTGGAATCGAAAATTACAGCAACATTAATTCCATTTTTCTTAAGCGTTTTTACCATATTGTCGAATTCCTCAATGGCTTTTTCCTGAATTTCATCAGCATCTAATTGAGGTATTAAACTTTGGAATGCGTTTGTAGAAGAAGTTTGAAGATTTACGCCAAAGGATGATGGCCGAACCATCATAATATGTGAGGTACGAGTTTTCATTTTTATGGGCAATTAGTTGTTTATTGGTTTTAAAAATTTTCAATAAAATTGAAGCTACAAATAAACAAATCAATTCCGAACTTGGAGATCATTTTTTACAAGAAAAAGAGGAAATGAAGGTGTGAAATTTAAAGAAAAGAATTAAAATTTGATCTGGATTTATATTCGTAACATTTCCTCAAGAACAAACAAAAAGACTGTTTTAAGCAGCCATTCAAAATTAACCGTGTATTACTTTGCCATAAAATACTGATCGAGAGATTACTATTTTTCGCAAATAATAGCACGGGTGCTTATTTTTAAAAATAGGCCTGATTTTCAGGCAGGATTCTTCAATTATCCATGAAAATTCTATAAGATATTTTGATAAAATGAGTTTATTATTAAATTAGAGGATGTACTTCTTTTTTTCGAAGTGCTTTTATCAAATAACCTTTTCCTACTTTCTCCAAATAATTTGGGATAACAGATTTAGTAAACAGGAACCCAAAACCGTTTCTGCTCGGAAATCCGTTAAAACTAAAAACCCAAGACAAGCGATTTACTGAAATTTTTTACTGAATTGATTTTTTAACTAAACCCTTTCATGCTATGAATCAGCTAAACGACAATTGGCTCACCAGTGGACTAATAGATTTTGAATATAAAAAATTTATATTGCTAGCCTATTTGCAAAATGTGAAGAAACAATTTGATGGGCATAAATTATATCCTGGTTTGAATGACCTTGTTTTCCATTACAAAAATCTTCAGTCCATTAAAAAAAACAAACAGCTTTTATATAAAAATTTTCCTGAAAAAATTTCTAAGGCTGATTTTGCTAAACTTAAGGTTTCTTACGAAAAAATTGTTCAGGATGGAGATGTGATGAAGGTTTTGGAAGAAATTATTTACTATTCTCTTCCTAAAATAAAAGGGATTTTAGAAGAAGGAAAAACTGTATATGAATTAATCGAGAGCAAAATTGAAATTACTCCTGTCGGTATTTTACCAATTTACCCGGAATATGGATATCTTTTCGTAAATGAATATAAGGTAAAGGAGACTAGAATTTACCATTACAAAATCACTATCTTCGAAAGTTCGGATGAGAAATTTCGGGGAATAAATACGACTTTTATAGAAACTGTTCGGAAGGGAATTGGTACAACCTATGAAAACATTAAATTGCAATTGATTAAAAAGAATAAATCACTTTCCAGTCCAGCTGCCTTTATATTAAATTCAAAAGTACCTTGTCCGTTGGAAGAATCTTTAATGCCAGTGGCAAAACGAGCCCTTGTCAGAAAGATTTCAAAGATGGCTGCTTAGATCTGATTTTGGGAATTGTAAAATAGTATTGTTGCTACAAGATTTGAAATTAGTAGGCGAAAAGGAGAAAATATTCTCCTTTTTCCTCATTTATGAAGGTTAGAAATATTTTATTTGTAAACTGAAATTGTTTCAAATCAATTTCCAATGAATAACATCTTCGGAATTTTAATTAATTCCCAATAATGGAATTGTTGTACTTAAACTTAACTAAGTGAAGTTAGATAATTGTTTTTTGGTAAGCCTCAAATCCAATCAGGAAATGTTAGTATTGGATGGTGTAAAATATTACAATCTTGCTTTTGATGGCTTATCCGTATTAAATAACAAATACAAAACCAGGGTCATTGGCTATTGTATTTTACCCAATCAGATTAACTTAATTCTCACAGGTCTTCAGGAAGAAGGTCTTTCCCGATATTTAGATGATTTTAAAACTCTTACCAGAAAGGAAATAATAAGGTTACTTGAAGCTGATAAAAAGGTTCAGGTGGTAGCAAGCCTTGAGATTGCAAAAGGCCAGAGAAGGTACAGGGTTTGGAATACAACATTTGAAAAAGCAAAATTGGAAAATTTAAGTGAAATAAAAGAAAAGGTGACTTTTTTACATCAAAAACCTGTGTCTCAAGGTTTGGCGGAATCTCCCAAAGATTATCTTTATTCAAGTGCAAAATTCTATTTGAATAATAAACCCACAGAAATTAAAATTCTCGATATCAGGACTTTTTAAAACATTTTACTTTTTTTGCCACTGAAAAGAGAATGCTGCTTTTGGTATTAACTCATAGTAAAAGAAACATTAACAACTAGTAGTTTTCCAATTTTAATGGAATATTACCTACAACAATCACAAATTAAAACAATGAAAAAACTTTTATTAATCAACTTTTTTATCTTTAGTCAATTTGCCATTATACAAGCTCAGGACCTGGGATGGCAACAAAAAGTGGAATATGAAATGGAAATTGATTTGGATGTTAATATCCATCAATTTGACGGTATACAGAAATTAACCTATTATAATAATTCTCCTGATACCCTTACCAGGGTTTTTTATCACCTGTTTTTTAATGCTTTTCAACCTGGTAGTATGATGGACGTTAGGTCGAGAACTATTGCAGATCCAGATTTTAGGGTAAGAGATAGAATTTTACATTTGAAGGAAAATGAAATCGGTTTTCAAAAAATTAATTCATTAAAACAGGATGGAAAAGACCTCAACTACAAAGTGGTAGGAACTATTCTGGAAGTGGATTTGGCAAAACCAATATTACCCGGCAAAAAGACTATTTTCAAAATGGAATTCAAAGGCCAGGTTCCTAAGCAGATTAGAAGATCGGGAAGAGATAATAAAGAGGGAATTGCTTATACCATGACACAGTGGTTTCCTAAAATGGCTGAATATGATTATGAAGGATGGCATTCTAATCCTTATATCGGAAGAGAGTTTCATGGGGTTTGGGGAGATTTTGATGTGAAAATTACTATTGATGAAAACTTTACTATTGGTGGTTCGGGATATTTACAGAATGGAGATAAAATTGGTCACGGATATAATGGAATCCAGGATAAGTTGCCAGGGAAAAACGGCAAGCAAACCTGGCATTTTATAGCTCCAAGTGTGCATGATTTTGCCTGGGCAGCGGATCCCGATTATAAACATACTACTTTGGAAACTGATGGTGGCGTAATGATGCACTTCTTCTATAAAGAAAGCGAGCAGAATAAAGAAAGTTGGGAGAAATTACCCGCGATTATAAACGAAGCAGTGACTTTTATGAATAAAAATTACGGCGAATATCCTTATCCCGTTTACTCTTTCATTCAAGGTGGCGACGGCGGTATGGAATATCCGATGGCGACCTTGATTACGGGCGAACGCTCTTTGGGAAGCCTCGTTGGCGTTTCGGTACACGAATGG
>JAHQVQ010000439.1 GCA_019634305.1 Flammeovirgaceae bacterium
GTAGATGTAGTTGCGATAAACGATTTAACTGACACAAAAACACTTGCTCATTTACTTAAATATGATTCTGCTCATGGTTTATTTCCAGGAACAGTGGAAAATACTGAGGACAGTATTGTTGTAAATGGTAAAGCTATTAAAGTTTATGCAGAAAGAGATCCAGGTCAATTGCCTTGGGGATCGTTAAATATAGAGGTTGTTTTAGAATCTACTGGTATTTTTACAAATCCAGAAGGCGCTGGAAAGCATATTTCTGCTGGGGCTAAAAAAGTAGTTATTTCTGCTCCTGCTAAAGGTGATATTAAAACTATCGTATTAGGTGTAAATGAAGAATCATTGACTGATGATGTTAAAATAATGTCTAATGCTTCTTGTACTACAAATTGCCTTGCTCCTATGGCAAAAATTCTAGATGATACTTTTGGTATAGAGAAAGGATATATTACTACTACGCATGCATATACTGCCGACCAGAAAATCCAGGATGCACCTCACAGAGATTTAAGAAGAGCAAGAGCTGCTGCTCAATCTATTATTCCTACTTCAACTGGTGCTGCAAAAGCTGTTGGTTTAGTATTACCGCATCTACAAGGAAAATTAGATGGTATTGCAATGAGGGTTCCAACTATTACTGGTTCAGTAACTGATTTGGTAGCAATAGTGAAAAAAGAAGCTACAGCAGAGTCCATTAATGCGGCTATGAAAGCTGCATCAGAAGGGCCATTAAAAGGAATTTTACAATACACCGAAGATCCTATAGTTTCAGTTGACATTATTGGAAATACACACTCTTGTATTTTTGATTCTGGATTAACTTCAGCTCAGGGAAATTTAGTTAAAATTATTGGATGGTATGACAACGAAGCTGGTTATTCTAACAGAGCTGCTGACCTTATTTTAAAGATAGGTTAATTTTTTGTTGACATACACTAGCAATATGGAAGGGAGGCTTTGGTCTCCCTTTTTTTGTGTCCTAAATTTGACAAATAAAAATTGAATCAATTTAGTGAATATCAGGTTAAAGCCAACAAAGAATTAAGTCATTATTCCATGAAGAAACTATTGTTACTTTTAATATCAGGCATATTTCTGTTTTCATGTTCCAATGAACAAAAGGCAAATCAAAATGACTCAATTGGAGAAAAACAAGTAGCCAATCTTGTAAAGGATGTAAAAGCCCAAGAAATTGTAGATAAAGCTATTGAAGTGCATGGGGGAAAAAGAATTTTAAATTCCGGTATTTCATTTGATTTTAGAAATAAACATTATAAAGCTACCAGAAACGTAGGTATTTATACTTATGAAAGAATATTTGAGGATTCAGTTGGTAATAATATTCATGATATTTTGACTAATGATGGATTGACCCGGAAAATAAATAGTGAGATTGCAGAAATTACAGATGAAAGAAAGTTTGCTTTTTCTAATTCAGTAAACTCAGTAATATATTTTGCCCTTTTACCCTATTTTTTAAATGATGGGGCTGTAAATAAAACTTATTTAGAAGAAGGTGAAATTGCCGGAGAAACTTACCAAAAAGTGAAAGTAACCTTTGGTGAAAAAGATGGTGGAAAGGACTTTGAGGATGAATTTGTATATTGGTTTCATAAGAAAAATAATACCATGGATTTCCTGGCCTATAATTACCAAACTGATGGGGGTGGTGCACGATTTAGAAAAGCCTATAATATTCGTGAAATTGAAGGGATTAGGTTTGCCGATTATATCAATTATGCTCCACTCGAAAATAGTATGGAAGTAGAAGCTTTTGATTCTTTATTTGATAATGGAAAATTGGACGAATTATCAAGAATTGAATTAGAAAATATAAAGGTTTCTGATAGGCATCAATAAAAAAGTAATATAAATTCTGATCTAATTTTTAGAGTTTTATATTTGCACAAATGATTAATTTAAAAGGAAATTTATTAAACATGGCAACTGACTTAAACTTTGATGAAAAACCAGGTGTAATTACTGGTGATGGTGTTCAGAAATTATTTGCATTTGCAAAAAGTAAGGAGTTTGCACTACCAGCTGTGAACGTAATCGGTACTAACACTGTAAATGCTGTAATTGAAACCGCAAGGGATTTAAATTCTCCGGTAATAGTTCAATTTTCGAATGGAGGAGCTCAATTTTTTGCTGGAAAAGGCCTTTCCAATGATGGTCAAAAGTCTGCAATAGCAGGTGGAGTTTCTGGTGCGCACCATGTACATGCAATGGCAGAAGCTTATGGAGCAACTGTAATTCTTCATACTGACCACTGTGCTAAAAAATTATTGCCATGGATTGATGGTTTGCTTGATGCTGGTGAAGATTTTTACAAAGTTCATGGAAAGCCACTATACAGCTCTCATATGATTGACCTTTCTGAAGAGTCGATTGAAGAAAATATCGAAACTTGTAAGAGATATTTAGAAAGAATGAGCAATTTAGATATGACTTTAGAAATTGAATTAGGTGTTACTGGTGGTGAGGAAGATGGTGTAGATAACACTGACATTGATAGTTCTAAATTATATACTCAGCCTGAAGAAGTAGCATATGCTTACGAAGAGTTGAAGAAAGTAAGTCCAAAGTTTACCATTGCTGCTGCATTCGGAAACGTGCACGGTGTATATAAGCCTGGTAATGTGAAACTTACTCCAAAAATTCTTGATAATTCTCAAAAATATATTCAGGAAAAGTATGGTACAGGTGAGAAAGAAATTGATTTTGTATTCCATGGAGGTTCTGGCTCTACAGTTGAAGAAATCAGAGAGGGAATTTCTTATGGAGTAATTAAGATGAATATAGATACCGACCAGCAATGGGCATTCTGGGACGGTGTGAAAAATTATTACAAAGATAAAGAAGGATATCTTCAGACTCAGATTGGAAACCCTGAAGGAGATGATGTTCCTAATAAAAAATTCTATGATCCTAGAGTGTGGTTAAGAAAAGGAGAAGCTACCTTTATTGCCAGATTGAAAAAGGCATTTGAAGATTTGAATAATGTAGGGACTTTAGGATAATTTTTTTAACTTTTATTTTTTTAAAGCCGTGCATTAATTTGTACGGCTTTTTTTTATCAACTTGAAAAATCTATTCATAGTATTCGTTTTGATTTTTTCTTTTTTGGGTGTCTCAGCACAGATCAAAAAGGAATATTATAAGGACAAATCTGTAAAAGCTGAAGGAAAACTAAAGAACGGGGATAAAGAGGGAGAGTGGACTTCTTATTATCCTGATGGTACAGTAAGTGCTGTTCAGCAATTCTCTGAAGGGAAATTAAATGGAGAATGTCTTTTTTTTGATTTTGATGGAAAACTACTTACCAAGGAATCCTGGGAAATGGATATTTTGGAAGGGGAATTCATAGAATATTATCCCAATAGTCAGATAAAGAAAATAGGAAAATTTATTAATGGGGTTTATGAAGGTAAATGGCTTTTTTTCTTTGAGAATGGATATAATCGCCAAATCGCTAATTACCAAAATGGACTTCCGCATGGGAAGTGGAAGATTTTTAATGAAAAAGGAATTTTAATTCAAAATGGAAATTATTTCGAAAACCAAGAAGATGGATTCTGGCAGTTTTTTGATGAAAAAGGTAAACCTCAATTTGAAGGTAATTACTTAAAGGGAGAAAAAATTGGGGAGTGGTATGAATATTCAAAAAAAGGAAAAAAGAAATTAATGAAAATTAAATAAAGGGCTGAATTAATGATTAATTGAGCCCTTTATTTGTTAACTATAGTTTTGATAAATCGATAGGATCAAAAGTGGTGAAATAGCTTTCGGGAATTGAATCCAGAACATAAATTTCGCTAAGTTGTCTTGACCCTCTGTCCCCAGAAATTTTAATACTTCCAAAATCCTTATAATTAGTCCAGGGCAATGTAAATCCTGGACTCTCATCATTATAGTTTTTGTAGAATGCCCACTGATTCACCAAATTGGTGTTTTTATCAACAAATACATGATATTTATTTTGAGGAGTTACCCCAACTGCATTAAAAGTTAGTTCCAAGACATGGGAAAGGTTATTCATTACAGAATCTTCACCTAAGTATTTTAACGTAACTCCAGAGTCTTTCAATTTAAAAGGCATTATTAACCAATAGGAATCATTAATCCAAATTTCTTTTCCTCTCTGTAAAAACTTTGAAAGTGAATCTGGATGGGTTTGTTCTTCTCCATCTTTAAAAACCTTTCCTTCCAGGTTATGAATATTTACCAGGATTTTCAGGTCATTGTTCTGGTTTTCTACTCTCACATTACCTGTGAATTTATCCCATAGTAGTTTTCTGAAGCCAAGGAAATTCCATGAAATATATCTGGTATTATCCCAGCTTTCTCTACCTCCCATTGCTTTCATAACCTTATCAGCTATTTCTATGGCCTGTGGGTCAGAATTTAAAGAATCAAAACCTTGCATAGGAGGGTTGTCATCATACGTTTTTTCATCCGTTTCCTGAACAACATGAGTCGCTGAATTTTGCTTATTTTTATTACAAGCAATTAAACTGAAAAGAAAAAAAAAGGCAATTAGCCATTTGAGGGAAATTGAATAGGTCATGTTAGTTTTTTATAGTGTTTTATATGAAAAATTAGGAATTGAGCGTAATCTCATTTACCTTGGGTCTAGTAAGTAATGAGTTGGAATATATTAATTAAAACCAGATAGAAATGGTTTTCCCAAATATAAAAAAAACCACAGTAAATATTCACTGTGGTTAAGGTTAGGCTCAAAAAAAAACAAAAATGTCTAAATTAATCTATAGCATAGAGTTTTGTTTTGATTAATTCCATATTCAAAATTTTCAGTTCAGTCAATTCAAAGTACTTTTCTTCTATCCATTTCATTTTTGGATAATTGTCATTGGAATGACTGGCTTCATAAGTTATATATTTAGTTCCCAGCTCTTCAAATTCCAATTTTAAGATATCCTCAATAATCACAAAATTCATATCAATATTTGTGTTTAATTCCTTTAGCACTCGTGAATCGTCAAGGATATGTTGTTCAAGATTTTCATGGAAAGTTCTATACTCCATTTCCATAATTACCTTTTGCTTGTTGTTATAATGATGGTTTTCTGCCACTTCTTTCCAAATCTCTTCTGAAAGAGTATTTTCTATAGAAGTGGCCTCCAGGGTGCTTGCCCAATAAATGATTAATTTTTCATCAACTTCATCAAGTGAGTTTAAGTCTTTATCAAGATAAATAGCCCAAAGTCGCATGTCTTTAGGAGTCTCTTTAATTTTTGCCCAAATTTCCGGATTTTTGAGAGGATCGGAAATAATGTTTGTTTCTTCTGATTGGGCAATAGCAATATTTATAGAAATAATGAAGAAAAAAATCAGAAAGATCCAGGAATTTGATGGTTGCATAATAGTAGGTTAATTGTTTTAGGATTTTCAATTGCTATGAAAATATTATGCATAAATAATTAATCTGAATAAGTACCCCATACCACTATTTTTTTCCTCATGTAATAATTAATTATTTCAAATAATTAAATCACAGCCATTCTTTTATTTTAAAACTAAATTATCAGGTATTAATTCCCCTTTATTGTTCATAATTAACCATTGAACAAGTAGTTTGGTGTTTTAGATATTTATTTATCCTATTGTCTGATATATGTAATATAAGGGTCGGTTTAAGAGACTAACTCTTTTCTATGATGATAAGAAAAATTCTGAGTAAGTATTCTGAATTTATCAAAATTTCAGTTTTTCCCCATTTTAGGAATTTTTTAAACCATTTAAAACCTTATTATCTTCAATGAATATTTTCCGAAGTGAAACCAATTTTTAGTACTTTTATAATTGAATAGCAGAATATGAAAAACTATTCCCTTATTATTTTGTGATGGAATTGTTTAATTCAAAATAATTAATCACTTTACTTGAGTATTTTTATGAATTCAATCGATTGTTATTGAAATTTAATGATTTAAAGCAAAAGACAGAACAGTGAAAACACTATGTTAGATAGAATTAAAAATTTACTTAGGGCCGAATTAAATGATAAATTAGATAATTTTTCTGGCTTTAAAGAAACTTTTGAAGATCTTGAAATTGATGAAATTTTAAAAAAATTCAAGAAACAGGAGAATACTAATCAAAAAGAGGAATCAAAGAAAGAAGACTATTCGTATTCTAAATCAAATGATTACCAGCAATACCAGTCTTCTCACAGTAATTCAAACAATAATCAAAATCAACTTGATTTAGAGTATTACAAGCGATTGGAAATTCCGGTTGGCTCTTCTTTTATTGAAATTAAGAAAGCTTATCGTAAATTAATGAAAATTTACCATCCAGATCTTTATCATAATGATCAGGAAAAATTTAAGATGGCTAAAGAGGTTTCTCAAAAGTTAAATGAGGCTTATGTTTATTTTGAAAAGAAGAACAAAAAATAGTATAGAATTTTAATTTAAATAATTGTCGGTTAAATTTAGGAAAATAAAGAAAATAAGTAAAACGATATGTTTGGTTGGTTAAAAAGGTTATTTGGAATTGCCCAAGCTGAGGCACATTCTGCTATTAGTAAATTAGAGGATCCTGTTAAAATGACGGAACAGGGAATAAGAGATTTAAAAAATGATCTAAATAAAAGTTTGCAAAGTCTGGCAGAAGTAAAAGCCATGCACATTAGAGGTAAAAAGGAACTAGAAGTTGCTTCTCAGCGTGAGCTAGATTATGAAAATAAGGCTATTTTGTTACTTCAAAAAGCTGAATCTGGCGAAATTTCCCCACAGGAAGCAGATCGTTTGGCTGCTCAGGCATTAACAAAAAAAGAGCAAGTTGGAAAAACGGTGGCTGCCCATAGAAAAAATGTTAAGCAATATGCTCCAATGGTAAAAAAAATGGAGACAAATGTTCAGCAACTTAAAGATCAGATATTAAGTTGGGAAAATGAACTGAAAACGCTCAAGGCTAGGTCAAGGGTAAGTGAGGCTACTAGCAAATTAAATAAGCAAATGGCTCAGATCGATTCTACTGATACAATAGCAAGATTGGAAAGAATGAGGGAGAAAGTGTCTGAGCAAGAAGCGTTAGCAGAATCTTATGCTGATATTGCTGATGCCAATACTAGTATTGACGATGAAATAGATAAGGTATTAGGCCCAGGAGCAGGGGAAAACTCAGATGCTTTGGCAAAACTAAAAGCAAAGATGTCAACTGAAAGTCTAAAAAGTGCTGGTAGTAAGTCACCAGAAAATAAAACTGATAGTAAAGCTACTCAAGAAAATAAAACTGGGGATTTAAGTGACCTGGAAAAGTTGAAGGAGAAATTAAAAAACACTAAAGAAAATTAACTCTTACTAATAAGAGGGTAATTATTTCTTGATTTTTTTATAGATAATGTACAAGAAACCATCTGATTGTCCAGATGGTTTTTTCTTTTTAAGAAGTTGAACTAATGATTTGTTTTATCTTTTTCTACAGGTTGTAGCAAGAATTTCTTAAATTATTGTCTTTACTCCACTGCAGGCAATTCTCCATTTTCAAACCAGTATTCAATTACATTATCCAAAATTTTCACTAAATCTGAGAAGGAATCGGGTTTACAGATGAAAGTGTTTGCGCCAAGTTTATAGCATTTGGTGATGTCTTCTTTAGCTCTTGAGGTGGAAAAAATTACTACTGGGGTGAGTGCATATTTATCTTCATTTCTTATCCTTTCCAAGGTTTCACAGCCATCCATTTTGGGCATATTCAAGTCAAGGATTATAAGCTCAGGCTCTGGGTTGGTGGACTTATCACCAAAATCGCCTTCATGGTGGAGATAATTAATTAATTCAGCGCCATCTTCAACAAATTTTACCTTATGATTGGCTTTTAGCTCCAGCAATGCATCATTAAAAAACATCCGATCTTCAGGATCGTCTTCGGCATATAATATTAGATTCGACTTTTTCTTTTCCTCTTCCATGGTCTTAAGTCTTTAATTCAGGATTCACAGCTAATTTAATAATAAAAAGAGCGCCTTTTCCTTCTTCACTTTTAGCATCAATACTACCGCCATGACGTTCTGCTATCTTTTTACAAATAGACAAACCAATTCCCGAACCCGGAAACTTTCGCCCTTGTAATCTATGAAAAATATTAAAAATTTTATCCAGGTATTGTTCATTGAATCCGATGCCATTGTCTTCCACCATAATCATGACCAACTTCGAGTTTTGTTGATGAAATTCCTTATCCTCCCAAACTTTAATCTCGGGTACAGCCTCATCCCTTTTAAACTTTAAAGCATTGCTTAGTAAGTTCTGAAACAACTGCCTCATTTGGGTAGTATCTCCTTGAATTTCTGGTAATTGCCCAATATTTATTACCGCATTTGTTTTCTCAATACTCACTTCCAAATCACTTACTACATCTTTCAAAACCATATTCAAATCAACAGTTTTGAATTCTTCCCCTCTGGTGGAAATTCTGCTATAAGAAAGTAAATCGTTAATCAGAGTTTGCATTCGCTCCGCAGAATTCATCATTCTTTGCAGATAGTCTTTTCCTTTATTACTCAGGGTCTCTTTTTCCATGGATTCGACCCTTTCCCCAAAAGTTCGGATTTTCCGAAGAGGCTCCTGCAAATCGTGAGAGGCTACATAGGCAAAATCTTGTAATTCCCTGTTGCTTTTTTCCAGGTCAGAAGCATATTTTTTGAGTTGTTTTCTGCTGTTTTGCAGTGCATTTTCAGCAATTTTTCTTCTGGTAATATCTTCCATAAAAATAATAAGTCCGCCAATTTTTCCATAATCATCTTTCCATGGATAAATTTCCCATCGCATCCAGTCTTTCGAACCATCAACCCTTAAAATTAAATCCTCTTCGCATTTTTTTATTTCTCCGTTTAGGCAGGCTTCATAAACTTCGCTCCATCTATCCTGATGGTTGGGAAATACTTCCCTATGATTTGTCCCGATCAGGTTTTCATCTAACCATTCATAGTCCTGCTTCCATCGGGCACTTACCAGAATGTAATTCAAATCCCTGTCGGTCATGGCCAATGGAGCAGGTGTATTTTGTACAAAATACCTTAATCTTTCTTCACTCTGTACAATTTTATTTTGTGCACTTTTCCTCTCCGTAATATCAATGATAAAGGCAATAGCATAAATTTCTCTCTCAAATTCACTGTAGCTCAAACTTACTTCTATGGGGAACTCAGTTCCATCTTTTCTAAGGGCAAATAAATCCATACCCTTCCCCATTTTTCGCTGGTGTGGATTATGAAAGAATTCTGTTCGTTGCCCAACATGGTTTTTTCTGTATTTTTGTGGAAGAATTTTCTCTACCTTTTCACCTAAAAGTTCTTCCTGGCTAAAACCAAACATACTTCTAATGGTAGGATTTACCATTACAATGTTCCCTTTTTTATCAGTGATCAAAATGCCTTCTGCTGAGGACTCAAAAATACCTCTTAAAACTTTTGGATTATCTAACATTTCCTTCTCAAACAATTTGCTTTTTCAATGATTAAAGTTATGAACCAGCGCATTTAATCCCTCATTTTTGATTATAAATTTGAAGGATTGGCGAATCATTTTTATTATCAGAACATTACTGATATTTTTGTCCAAAACAAGAACCAGGCATCAATGAATCAAAAAACTGAAATTCATCCATTCCAATATTGTGATAGTTTAACTGAGTACCAGCGCAGGAAAACTATAGAAGTGAAAATTGGGGATATTCCCATGGGGGCTCACCATCCAATAAGGGTGCAATCCATGACCACAATCGATACAATGGACACCATTGGTTCTGTGGAGCAAACGATTAGAATGGTGGAGTCTGGTTGTGAATATGTGAGGATTACGGCTCCAAGTATAAAAGAGGCGCAAAACCTTGAGAGTATAAAAAATGAATTGCGAAAAAGGGGTTATCAGGTGCCATTGGTTGCGGATATTCATTTTACACCAAATGCAGCGGAACTGGCAGCCAGAATTGTGGAAAAAGTGCGGGTGAATCCGGGGAATTATGCAGATAAAAAGAAGTTTCAGGTCATCGAATATGATGATAAAACTTATCGGGAGGAAATAGATCGAATTAGAGAACGATTTACTCCCTTAGTAAAAATCTGTAAGGAATATGGCACTGCCATGAGGATTGGAACCAACCACGGTTCTTTATCCGATAGAATTTTAAGCCGCTATGGTGATACGCCAATTGGAATGGTGGAATCTGCATTGGAGTTCCTGAGGATTTGTGAGGCTGAAAACTATAACAACATCGTGATTTCCATGAAAGCTAGTAACACGCAGGTGATGATACAGGCTTACAGGTTATTGGTGCAAAAACTTGATGAGGAAGGCTTGCAACCCTATCCTTTGCATTTGGGTGTAACTGAAGCTGGAGAAGGAGAGGATGGAAGAATTAAATCAGCTGTAGGAATCGGGACTTTATTAGAAGATGGATTGGGTGATACCGTAAGGGTTTCTTTAACAGAAGAACCAGAATTTGAAGCTCCGGTTGCAGTAGCCTTGATTAATAGATATACAAATAGAAAAGAAAAATCTGTCCTAATTCCTCCTATAGAAGTTTCCCCAAAAAATCCTTTCGGTTATGAAAGAAGGAAGACTAAAGAAGTGGAAAATATTGGAGGAAGTAATGTGCCGAGGGTTATTGCCGATTTTAGTAAAGTAGAGGATGTCACTCTAAATGATTTGAAAAATATTGGTCATTTCTATTTGCCTGCCACTGACAAATGGGGAATGAATGATCAAGGGAGTGATTATATCTATTCTGGCAAAAATAAAATCAGTTTCATGTTGCCAAATGGCATCAAGGAAATTGTAGATGCGGAAATTTGGGAACTAACTGAAGATAAGCAAAATACGCTTCCTTTATTTACCAAAGAAGAATGGCAAAAAGCTGCTAAAAAACATTCAAAAATCAATTTTATTAAAGTAATTATTAATGATATTGATGAGAAATTTAAAAAGGAAATCGCTGGTGAAGAGAATGTAGTTTTAATATTAGAAACTACCAATGAACATGCTATGCCTGAACTGAGAAGAGTGTTTTTAGATTTCTATCAAAAGAAAAATTCAGTTCCGGTAATCATTAAAAGGCAGTTCCCAGAAATGTTGGAAAGTGATTTACAATTATATGCTTCCACTGATATTGGAGGTTTACTTTGCGATGGTTTTGGTGATGGAGCTA
>JAHQVQ010000440.1 GCA_019634305.1 Flammeovirgaceae bacterium
TCCTCCTATTTTAGGGATAATATAATTCCCCCCGACAGGGATTTGATGAAAATAATTACCCATTAAATTGAAACTATTGGCAAATTGATACTGATTTTTTCCCAGTTCTGAAAGCTTATAATTAACACTCGCGTTGAAACCATGTTTATTTAAAAAATATTGATAATTCATTCGAAAAACCACTGACAATGCACTAGTTCCGGGTTGGATGATTGGATCATGTACATTTCCATAACCATCTTGTTTTTTAAATTGTCCTGTAGGAAATCGAAATGCTATTCCAGGTCTGATGGTATGTTTGCCTTTTTCAGTATCCTTTTGGATAATGTAATCCATGGCAATAATGAGATCTCCCCAACCGGAAATATTTATAGTACTGTCTTTCATTGGGTTAGGAGCATCAATTACCTGATCGTAATAAATTATATTTCTTTCATAAGGAAGAATAAAAAGGAAGTTGAATTTCTCTTTAAATGTATAGTTTCCTCTAAGTTCTAAAGTGGTATAAGTCTCGTAATCCTTATCCGATTTATTAACATAAAAACCAGTATTTTCTGGCTCATGTAAAGTGCTTTTTCTTTGTGGCCTTCCCAAAAAATCATGATTATTTCCAAGGTGCTGATAGCCATTGAATACCCTGTGTCGATAAAAAATCCCAAAATAGCTTTTGTTTTTCATCATGCTGTATTCAAAAATATTACAGACATCACAGCTAAATGAAGGGAGATAGATTAAAAAAAGCAAACTTGTGATAAGTGTAGTTTTTGTTAATTTTTTTATCATTTTTTTATTCCTTTCTAATTAAAAATGGGTTTGAATGGGCCTGATTATTAATGAAGGTGAAGTCGGTTAAAGTTTGAAAAAATGCTACAATAGCTTCTTTTTCTTCTTCTGAAAGTGGAACGCCAAAATTCTCATTTTGCAGAATAAAAGTTGTATCCAGGGTAGGTGAATTTACCATATTTTGCGCATAATGGTCCAAAACTTCTTCAATGGATTTGAATCTTCCATCATGCATATAAGGCGCTGTGAGCATAATATTTCTCAAAGTTGGCGTTTTGAAAGCTCCTAATTCTTCAGGGTTTAGTGTTACTCTGTTTCTACCTTTCCCAACATGCTCAGGTTCAGCTGGGAAAACAGCATCCAATCCATTATTATGATAGCTGAAATCCGTGAAAAATTCTCCACTATGGCAGTTGGAACATTTTTTTCCCACCAATTCCATTCCTTTAAGCTCCAATGAATTGAGGGTACCACCTTCCTCATTTCTTAAATACTTATCGTATTTCGAATTATGGGAAATTAAACTTCTTTGAAATTGTGCTAATGCCCTTACAATCAGAGCTGACTGTATAGTGTCTTTTCCGAAAACCTTTTTAAACCTTTCTCTATAATCAGGGATTTGTTTTAATTCTTCTACCAATTCAGTGATATCCTGATTCATTTCATCAGGATGGGCAAGTGGAGCAAAAGTTAGAGATTCCAGGTCTTTTGCTCCTCCGTCCCAAAATAAACCATCATTCCAGGCAAGGTTAATAATTGCCGGAGCATGCCTTTGCAATGTATTTCCAGAAACTCCCAGAGTTGATAAAGCAACTCCATCTGAAAATGCCAACTCCTGCTTGTGGCAGGTAGCACAGGAAATCTGATTATTGGAAGATAAAATAGGGTCATAGAAAAGCATCCGCCCTAATTCAATACCCTCCTTACTGAATGGATTTCTCTCCGGAAAGGGTACTGTTTTTCCCATATATTCCGGCACATCTAATTCAATAAAAGTGGGTGTGATTTCGGGTGAAATATCTTGATCACAGGCTATAACAAATCCTGAAAGGAGAATAAATAAAATGAATCGCTTTTCCATGACTCAACTTCAAAATTACAGAAATGATTAATTCATCTCCATGTTATGAACATGGTGAAGCATAAACATTTCTGCATAAGCATTTGCAATAGCAGTTGCTTTATCCTCAGGACTAAACATTACCCCGGTAAAAGTTTTAACATCTGCAGGAGGAGGGTAATTTAAGCCGGTCTCATTAAGTCCAACTGCTTCGAAAACCTTTCCTGCCATTACTTCCAGATGAATTTGGGAGGTCATTCCATCATTGATGGAGATGGTTTTACCAAAATCTTTCGTGATGGTTTTATAATTAGCATCCGTTCCAATATGGAAGGAAAAATTAACATCTTTGTTTTCTACATCATTAAAATAAGAACCATTCCATGATATAAATTTGTAGCCTGATGCCCAACCCCAGTCCATACCAACACCGCCTTCTAAATCTCCTTTTTCGAAATTGTCAGTATTGGCATTAGTTTCGGAATCTACTCCAACTGAAAAGTTAATTCCCTTATAATTACCTGCGGGAATATCTTTCAGTTCAATCATTTCTCTTTTGGAATCATCTGTACTTCTCTGTCCCATAAAATAATAGGAATCTGGAATGGAATAAATTGAACCATCCTCTTTAACCAACTCTACATTGCTAATAATGTATTCGAATCTTGAAAAGGTAATTTCATCTCCTTTTGAGGAGGTAAAAGTGGAAGATAAATCCACATTGGCATCTCCAAATTTATTTTCAAGCATTAGTGAAACTGTACCAGGCATTTCCGGATCCATGTTGTCATCGTCACAGGATGAAAAAAATCCTGTAAAAAGTAATCCAATTAGTGTATAAAAATATATAGACTTCATATATAGATTGATGTTTTTGTCTTCCTAAATGTTTAGGATATAGGTTTATCAAATTGTTTTATCATTTATTCGTAATAAATCAAATGTCTTCTGGAGGAATTAATAAATGATTTTCAAACTGTTGATGAGGAAATACTTGTAAGTAAGTAAAGTAAATCTGTTTGGTTTCCTGACCTTGAAACAAAATTGCCAATATATCAATTTTTATATAATTGAATTTGGTGAGGAAATCAATAAAAAAGATTTTTCCATTTTCCTGATTTTTCTGCTGGCTGGCAGATTTTATGGATTTTTCCAATACACATTTCCCATGACATTGCAATTGGGGACTTTCTATGTTTTCGCAATAATTGCTGGCAATATATTCCTCACCCAGATAAAACCCACTGGTAATCAGGGTAAACCTCAGGCTACTCAACAGTAGGAGTAACAGTAATGGGAAAATATAGATTTGCCTTTTGCCCAAAATTTATTTGGAAATACCGGAAAGTGAGAACATATTTTTAGCATAATTATCAGCGACCTTGTTGGATATGGCATCAAACATTACCACATTGTTTTCTTTAAAATCAATGGTTGTTGGATCTTTAAAAATCTCAGATACTTCCACCTCCAGATTAATGGTTGTGGCTTGTGATTCTTTAATAATAATGTTTTCTGAAGTAGATGGAAGGAGGATTTTTCGGTAATTTGCATCACTTCCTATATGAAAAACCAGGCCTTTTTGCTCTTCATTTTTGGGTAAAAACTGTCCTTCAAGAAGCAGGAATTTATATCCTGAATTCCAGTCCCAGGCCATGTTGTTGGTGGGGTCTAAGTCTCCAACATTATCCAGAGAATAATTTTTAGAATTGTCTACACCTACGGCAAATTCCAATTCATCGAATTCTCCTATATCTACATTTTCAATAGTAAGTTCGAATAAATGAGTATCGGGAAGCCTTCTAACCAAATGATAACTTTCTGGCTCGATATAAAACTTTCCGTTCGATTTATTCCTTAATTTGAGGTTACTCAGATAGAATTTGAATTCGGCAACAGTATATTTATTCCCCATTTCATTGGTGTATTCTTTGTCATTCAGTTCAAGAGGAACACCACCATTCAGGTTGGAAATAATCAATTTTAAACTACCTGTTTCACCAGGTTCATTATTATCCTTTTCACATGAACTGAAAAGTAAAACTGAAAATATTATGAGTCCAGAGATATATTTATTCATTTTGATTTTTTTACTTAAATGGATCTGAAAAACGAGGATCATTTATAAATTGATCATCTGTAAGTAAGTGTAGAAAAGCCTTTATAGCTGCTTTTTCCTCATTTGTAAGGAATAATTTAATAGGATCTTCCGGTAGTGTTAATTCGTTACTTGCTTCCCTAATTAAAGGATCTAAAGTAGTGCTTTTCTTAATATGAAGATCATAATGGTCAAGTACTTCTTCAAGAGAATTAAACCTTCCATCATGCATATATGGGGCGGTTAAAGCGATGTTCCTAAGTGTTGGAGCCTTAAATTTGGCCTGGTCGAAATCTTTTTCAGTTACATTGCACAGGCCTTTATCCTGCATACTATTGTCTTCATCAAGACCATTATTATGAAATCCATCAAATTCGTTTAAATCGCCACTGGTTAAAACATTAGTATGGCAATCACCACAATTTCCCCCTCTAAGGCCAGCCTGAGGAACGGGATGAGTAAAGAACAAATCCAAACCCAATTGCTCCTGAGGAGTAAGATCATATTCTCCTTTTAAATAAAGATCATATTTAGAATTGGAAGAAATAAGTGTTCTTTCAAATTGTGCAATAGCTTTGGCAATATTTTCTGCTGTAATGATTTCACTTTCAAATGCTGCCTTAAATTTAGAAGGATAAATATCAGAAGACTGTAATTTGGCTACAACCTCATCCAAACTCTGGTGCATTTCTATTGGATCTTGAATAGGAATTAAGGCTTGTTCTTCAAGGCTGTTGGCTCTTCCATCCCAGAAAAACTTCTGGTTCCACAGCAAATTTGCAATGGACATGGAATTTCTTTTTCCCTCAATTCCATCTATTCCCTCACTGAATCTGTTACTATCACTAAATGCATTTTTCTGCTGATGGCAACTGGCGCAGGCTTGTGTATTATTACCTGAAAGTTTTTTCTCGTAGAATAACATTCTGCCTAGTTCCACTCCCTGCACAGTCATTGGATTATCCTCTGGTATTTCATAATTCTTACCAAAGTAAAAGGGTAATTCTGATTCCAAGTCATAGAAAACTGGTTTTGGATCCACTTCAGGATTTTCTTCTTCACAGGAAAAAAACACAAAACTGAAAAAGCTTAGGAATAAAATGTATTTTAAAAACTTCATGTATGTTGTAGTGGCTGGTTTTCTAATTCATCAAAAAGGAAAAGCAATTTAACTTTCTAAAAAATGATAAATATCAACGAATGGATTTCTTAAAAAGAACCTCCAATGCAAAAGATGGTTGTATCCTGCTTATGAATGTTAATATAGAAACATAGAGTATGAAAAAAGAAATCCCGGAATTTGAATGAAATTCCAAATAACCTTATCAATAAATAATAAGCAGGTTATAACTATCCTGGAAATTAGATACCAATAATAATCCGGTTCGGTATGCTATTAGGTCTTTGGAGGATGGAAAACACCTGTTAAAAGTGTTTCTCGTGGAATGAAAAGATAGCGACTATTATGATTATTCGCAGTAAGTGAAACCAGATTCAATTTTTGAATGGTGGCGGGAATTGAAATAGAGAAAAATTGAATACTTTCTTGTTGTAAGTTTTCCCTTTCATCTTCTTTCTCCTGTTCTTTTTTCAATTGCTTTTTAAGATGGCATTGTCCTGAACAAGATAATACAGGTTTATCCTTATTAATACAGAATAGTTCGGTAATAGTTTCCTTATTCAGTTCATAATTAAGAATAATAATGCCCTGATTGAAAAGCCCTGGCAGAAAAATAGCCAGAAATAATATGGAAAGTATAGATTTCAATTCGTAGACAAAGGTAAATTGAAAATACCCCATTTAACAAGCATAATGATGCATTTTTTTTTAAGATATAGATAAGTGCCTGAAAAATAAGGAAATCATTTAGTTAATTTTGCTCCTGTTCTTCCTCCTTTTTGCTAAGCATTTGATAGAGGGATAGGGAAAGAGCAACGACCACAATTAAACCCACCAGCCAGCTACTGATCATGGTTATTTTTGAGCCTACCACATAAGAAGTGGGATTAAATTCAAAGGTAATTTCATGTGAACCAGCAGGAACTTCCAAGCCTCTTAATAAATAATTCACTCTTTTAATATCAACTTCACTGTCATCAATTTTAGCTGACCATCCTTCGGGATAATAGATTTCAGAGAAAACTACGAAACCATCGTTTGAATTATTGGCTTTGTATTTTATTTCCCTTGGGCCATAAGACACTAATTCTACACTAGCCGCACTATCCAATTGAAAACTAGTATTGGCAACTTTATTATCATCCTCGGTATAAATAAAAGCCTCAGCCGCTGGATTGAATGCAGATATCGCAGCCATTTCCTCATCAGGATTATTTACCTCAGTTAATTTAGGGACAAACCAGGCATTTCCCATAGCTTTTTCATTTTTGATCACTGACCTTTCACCACTTCCCAATTTTATATACTTGGCATTAAGCATATTCAGGTTAGGAAGCTCAGCAAAATTAGGATAGGTTTTAGCCTGAATCCTTGTCATTATTTTTTGTTGTTCTCCATAAAGTTGACGTTCTATCAGGTCTTTATACCGCATCATTTTAGCTGCAAAATATCCTCCTATTGATTTATGGTAATAAGAAGTCTTTGCCTCCTTATCGAAACTTGATGGCGGGGAAGCTATATTTAAAACCCGGTAATGTGGATCTTTATCACTCAGAATAAATTCGTCAGCTTTCGTTTTTTGCATGTATTTCTTAATAGGATCTTTAGTAAATTTATCAAATGATAAATACCTTTTTCCTACCATCCAAACATCGCCAATAAGCAATACGCCTAATACAATCAAGGCAATATCTTTACTTAATTTGCCAAGATTGGAAAGATAAAGTAATGCAGCTGCCATCAAAATTAAAAACATGGATCGAAGGGCATCTGCCTTCATTATGGACTCTCTATCTTTTTGTAGAGATTCTCCAAGTGCCCCCATTTGCGCATCAGACGGTGATTCATAACTTCCCAATCCTGATAGAACCACCATCAATAAACAAATTCCTGCTACAATTCCTGTGGCAATAAAAAGATTTTTCTGGTCTTTTTTATTGAAATCAGCCTTTGTCCAAAGTTTTTGAACCGCTAATAATCCGGCTAGTGGCATCAACATAATTACCATGGTAAGCGCCATAGACACAGATCGGAATTTATTGAAACCTGGAATATAGTCGAATAGGAAATAATTGAAGAAAGACAAGTGTTTTCCCCAAGCAAACATCATGGAGATAATCACACCCGCCAGAATCCAATACTTAGTTTTTTTGTCAAGTACGAAAAGGGAAAATACAAACAAGAAACAAAAAATTGCTCCCGCATAAACAGGACCTGCAGTGAATGGTTGGTCGCCCCAATATAAAGGTGCTCCATTCAGAATTTGATTCATTTGGGCTCTATCCAGCTGACCTCCTCTACTTGCCTGTTCCAGTAACTTGTAAGTTTCGGTATCATCTCCCAGTTTTTCATTACTTCCTCCCCCGTATAAATAAGGGACCAAAAGGGTGAAAGTTTCCATTTTCCCCTGACTCCAACTAAAGGCGTATTCTTTATTCAATCCATCTTTCTTTTCTTCAACCTTTCCATCTGCTCCTATGCTACTGAGAATGGCATTTCCCCTAATAGAATAGGGCGTATATTCCTTTGTCATCCAGAAGTTGGCTGTTGCAGTACTTGCAGCTAAAAGGATAGCCCCTATGATGACTCCCGATTGTTTTCCAAATTCTCCTAGTTCATTTTCTTTAATGGCAAAAATCAACTTGTTAATAGTAAATGCTGCACAAACGAAAAACAGGTAAAATGTAATCTGATAGTGAGTAGCTCCAATTTCCAATGTAAATGCAAATGTGGTTAGCGCAAAGCCTAACAAATATTTCTTTTTAAATACCAGGTTGAGCCCGCCAAGAACCATCGATCCATAAAACATCGCCCAGCATTTGGTGACATGCCCGGTTTCTATGGTGGCAATATTATAGGTGGTAAATGCAAACGCAACAGCACCTACCATTGCCAGATAAGGTTTTATATCAAAAGTTAAAAGTAAGATCCAGTAACTGAACATTGCCAAAAACAGCAAGTGAGCAGCTTTATGGTTATTGATAAATCCGAAAGTGACTTTCTTTAAAGTGAGGATAGCTTTTTTGGGAAGTCCTGTAGCAATTAAAAAGTCTGGAGTTCCGGAAAACATGGCATCATTCCACAATGTTTCTTCTCCTGATTCAGCACGGTAA
>JAHQVQ010000441.1 GCA_019634305.1 Flammeovirgaceae bacterium
TAAACTCCAATCCTTCTGAAAGGTTTCAACATATTCCTTTAATTTTTGAGCTAACTGAATGGTCCTTTCAGCCTTATTATCAACTTTCATGTGTTCAATATAATCCGATAATAAATCCGATATACTTTTATCTACAGGGGCACCCTCTAAAAGAAGAGATTTTAATTGTTGCACTGTCGGAATATGACCTTTGGAAATAAAGTTCTGGTAATGAGTTTCTAAATCCAGCACCAATTTATTTAACCTCTTATTAATCTCATTTGAAAAATTATGATGTGGCCTTATTTTTAGATTTCTAGGGTCCCAGTCCTTTTCAGAGACCTTTTCTCCTGTAAAATGCATCAATCTTTTTTTATTGAAATACACCCGGATAAAGATAGGACACTCCCCGGTTGTGCTTTTTTTTGACTTATCTAAGACAAATTTTGGGTTAAAAGTAGCCATTGGTGCTGTCAGTTTTCAATTTGGTGCTGCCAATTTTTGGGAATTGGTGCTGTTTATGGTGCTATAATAGTGAAATGTTTTGGTAAACACAAAATTCCAACACCTTTCAAAAACAGCTAAAAAAAGGGGGATTTAATTAAAAAAAGCTTAACAGGGATAAATTATAGCATTTTTGAAATAAAATGACTAAGGAATGGAAACATAAAATTCCAACCATATAACAAAAATAACCCGCACATTATAAATCTGCGGGTTAAGGATGTTTCTGAAATCGTCAGATCTTCTGACATATTTAAATAATAGTTAAAATCATGCCAAAACATTCACCTGAGGTATCTACTCTTTTAATAATTTCCGAACCATCCTGCTATTACCAAATAATATTTCAAAAAAGTAAAACCCATTTGGTAAATCAGCAATGCTAAATTGTTTTTCAACCCTTTCCTTATGTTTATCGAATGATTCTACAAAAACCTCTTTTCCAGTTTGCGTATAAATTTTTATGGTTCCTTTCCCAATTTCCTCATTTTTAAATTGAATATTAATTAGCCCTTTATTTGGATTTGGAAATAAAACTAATTCATTTGAAATTTGATTATTTATTATTCCAGTAATTCCTCCTCCTCCAGAAATAATTGTGCAGGAGTCATGTGTAATCTCCACCTGAAAAGTTCCTCCCCCCCCTCCTTTAAAGAAGGATTTATTTGCACCATCAATTTTATTTCCATCTAAGTACCATTGATATTCATTTCCTTCTGAGGCAAATAAGGTATCATTAGATTGATAAAAACTTGCTCCTAAAATTTTCACCTGCACCGTATCATATCCAACTGCTTGTTGGCCATCTTTTCCTCCTATCTGTAAATCGAATATTACAGCTTCTTTTGTTTTAGAAAACATGATTAAATTATTTCCATTGATAAAATTATCCAGTTCAGAAATATTTACATTTTCATTATCCGAACCCAACACTTTTGAAGAAAAAATAATATCTCCATCAGCTCCATCTATATCAGATGAATGAATTGATAAATCAATTTGGAAATTATTTTCAGGACAGGTAGCCAGGTTATTTAAATCAAAAAACCTCGGTGCATCATTTCTTGGATTTAAGTTTATTATAAAAGTATCTCTAGTTACTAATGCCGTACTTTCTGCCTCAATTATAACCTCTGATTCGCCATTAAAATCCAAAATGGTTTGAAGTTTCATTTGACCATCAGCTTCATAAACCATTACTTCATTTTCATTTTGAATAAAGGAATAATTAATCTGATCTCCTTCCGGTTCATAAAAATATTCACCAAGGCTATCTATTAGAACTACATCCCCTGCATCTTCATTTAAATTAAAATTTGGAATTTCCTTCAATATTCTAGGAGCATCATCAATTGATAAAATGGTAATTTTAAAATTATGAGTGGTCGTTACCAAACTATCATCTGTTGCAGTAATAGTAAGATTGGCAATTCCATTAAAATCCTGAAGAAATTGTACTTCAAGAGTATCTCTTATCCTAAGTGAATCTGAATAAATACTTGGAATAATTCCTGGGTTATCTGAAGTGAACACAAAATCTAATTTATAATCGTCAGGATCAGCAATGGCTTTCCTTAGATAATTACTTACAATTCTTGGCCCCGAATCCTCATCATAAATTAAATCTGGAATTGGTTCAAGAATTTCTGGGGCATCATTTACTGAAAGAATATGCACTTTAATAGTATCATAGGCTTTAACTCCTCCTCCCTCTGCATTTACTATTACTTGTAGTTTTCCATATATATTATCAGTAGCTTCCAACGATAACCCTACTCCATTTTCAATTTTGGCTATAAGTTTTGGATGGTTTGTAACCACATCAAATGTTAAAGGATCTCCATCCAAATCCTCGAAAACATTATTTAAATCAGTGGAAAGCATATACTTGGGTGTATCCTCCAGAAATTTCTGATCTGAGATTGAATCTTTAACTCTTGGTGTTGGAACTAAAATAGTCTGGCAATAGGTATTTGTATCACAAAAGCTGTAAATAGTTTGGCAAACTTCATAGACTCCTCCCATGTTGTAAGTATATACTGGTTCCTTAGCATACAAACTATCTCCATTATCCATATCCCAAATATAATTTACAGCATTAGTGCTGGAATCTGTTAGGGTTAAAGTATTTTCAATTCTTGAATAACCATATTTTGCCGTTAATCCTTCACCTGTGCAATAATCAAAAGGTGCTGGCATGGTAAGACTCCATTCTCCATTTTCATCCTTTACCCTCGCAAGTAAATAATGTCTCCCCGCTGTTAAACTTGTTAGAGATAAGTCCAGAGAATCTGTTCCCAAAAACTCTCCACCTATACTTTGGATAACTATTGGGGTTGCAGATCCATTTCCCGGATCTGGATCATTGATAAAATATTCAATTTCAACAATTTCTAGTAAAGTATCCGATGGCGGAAAATAATTACCTTCAACAAAAAACTTAGCCGATTTGCCAATACTCCAGTTTCCATTTGTATCTTTTGTTCTTATCACAAGGGAATGTGCTCCAGCATCAAGACCACTAATATCAATCTCAAATAGTTTTGATACAGTGTCACCTTCCATATCAAAATCAACGGAAACTCCTTTTCCTACACCGGGATCAATATCAATAAAATATTCCGCAATAGAAATTTTTGGTAAACTTGGAGGAGTTACAGCTTCTTCAATATAAAATTTAGAACTCTTAGAAAGACTCCAAACACCGTTGTCACTCAAGGTTCTAATTACTAACAAATGAGGACCTCTTTCCAAGCCCGAAACATTTAATTCAAATTCTTCTTCCACTAAGGTATCGGATACTGAATAAGCAATTGGATTTCCTTTCCCTAATCCTGGATCAATATCTATAAAATATTCAGCTTTTTGAATTTTTTGGGCAACCAAAAAACCATAAGTTGAAGTAAATACAAGAAGAAACAATAATAATTTCTTAATCATGATAAAGTGAGTTTAATTTGATTGGAGCCTTGATTTAGACAAAAAAACTGAGGCTAATCAATTTTGTGGAAACTCACCTTTTATAGTAAATCTTAGCATGTCATCTACTCCAATTACTGGAGCATTAATATCAATAGATTTAACATGTGGAAATGCAAAACGCTTTAAATGGTTGAAGGGAAACCGTCCACCACTGATTCCTATATTAGTCCCTTCACTTCCACTATTTAAAGCTGGTGAACCACTCTTAAGCGTCAGATCAACAGCCATTATCAATTGTAAAGTTGACCAATTTCCCGTACCAGAGGTAAAAGATGGGTTTTGATTTTCTAAATTACTTGCTCCAATAACATTTCCTATTCCACCTTCAAATTCATCACTTACCCTATAGGATAAATTCCTGTCAATGATGCAATAACTACAAGTGGAAATACCGATTCCCTGTAAATCATTATAGCCATAAAATATATTGTTGATAACTGTAGCATTATTTACATTAAACAAAGAGGTAGTTCCAAAAAGCCTTGGATTAAACATATTATTCCGAATAGTCAGGTGATTTCCTCCTCCATTTGCTAATTGTCCAATGATATTATTTTCTATTTCAATAACAGATTCATTGCCTACATTTTCCCATTCATTGAAAAAAATTAGAGGTATTATATTTTTCCTAAAACTGATTCCTGTAGTGGAAAAAGAACCATTTCTTGTGAATAGATCAACTCTTGAGATATAGTTATTATTTACGGTAATATTATTGAAGGAAAGATCAGTATCATTTGTTGATTCAAAACTTAACCTTTCAATATATAAATTGGAGATTACAGAATTGTCGGCTTCTCCTCTCAAAACAATTTTATTAAATTTTGATTCTTCTCCACCAAATTCCTCAGCGCCATTGTAAAATCCTCCTCCTATTAAAACCAAAGCCTTGTCCAAAACGAGAGAATCTTCACCATCGTAATATCCCTTTGCAGGATGAATATACAATGTATCCCCTGTGGTGGCTACAGCCATAGCATCATTTAATGAACCATACTGGGCTGGAATATTTGGGTTCATACTAACTGTTAAAACATCTTGACAAAATATTTGGAAACAAGATAAAAATAAACCAAAAGACAAAAACATTTTCCGAATTCCGAATTCCATGATGCTTTAATTATGATTGATGTGAATTGTAAAAACCTTTAGAATAGATTTGAAAGAAAAAAGATTCTTTCCTTTTCCTATCATTATCATTATAGTTTAATAACAACTTCCTTAAAAAGTTATCCTCATTATTACGTTAGAAAACCTACTTTATTTGTTATTTTTAGGATATCTGATTAAGGTAAAAAGCGCAGAATATAAGAATTCCACTACCCTATACAGGTAGAAATTAACACATTCTCATTTTTTGACAATCTGCAATTCTTATATTTGTAACAGATGTAATATGAAATCGTCATTATGGCAAACCATCTAAATATTGGGAATGGAAAAGTGAATACACCAAAAATTAGTTTTTTGGTTAAGCTTCAACCTTCATTTTTTTTAACCCTTTCTATATTTTTCTTCATTAGCTTGGCAATCTCAAAACCTCTTTTTGCCCAAAAAAGGGTAAAATTCAAAGAGGTCTCAGCTAAAATTCAATCTGAATCAATTACGCAAAAAGAAAAAATTCAATTACTTCTAAAAATTGAAAAAAAAGATAAACTTTATCCCCTGGCATTTGCCCATCTACATAAAATTTACCTACAAAAATCTCGACAGATAAGTGTTAACACCCCTCAGGATGATCTGCTTTTTTTAATGGATTCTTCCATTTATTTTACAGGGAAGACGATTTCGACAGTAAAAAAAGATTTTTATGAGAAGAATAAAGGAGACATAATTGGAATTTTAAGACTTCCCGCAGATTTTTCCTATTCAGAATTTGTAGATCAAATTGAATTTGAACTAGAGCAGCAAAGCCAGTCAAAAACACTCATTACTCAACTATTTTCGAATTATGAAAATGCAATCCACTTTTGGAGAAAATCTAATGATCAATTTCAATTAATTAGGGAAGAACATCCCAATAAAAATGAATTATACTTTCTATCAGACAGCCTGTACACCCAAACCATTGAAGCACTTAAATCTGATTTTTTTGACTTTAAAAATTCCTACTCAAAATACGAAAATACAGCAGACTCCTTTCCTTACAATATTGAGAAAATCATTGTACAATACCTTTCAATTGAGGATTACAATACTGATTCAGGGGAAACTCCGGAAAATTTATTGGATACCCTAAGTGTTAAAAACTACCAGAAATGGTGGCTTGATTTGGAATTAACTAGAGAAAATCAAATTCAGGAATTTTGGAAAGAAATGAATTCTACAAACAGGTTGCTTGCCAATATTATTGATACCCTAACAAGTGATACTTTAGAATTAGCCCAAAACCTGGATTCTTTGGAAATTGAAGATAAACTTATAAAAGAAATAGCACCTGAATCAATTTCTTTAACGCTGTTCAAATACCAATATAAAAAAGCTTCTCTTTTAAATCTATTTAATAAAGAAAAAGTTTATAATTCAAAAAGTGAGGAAAGGAATAATATTATAAAATATTATTATGGCCTAAAAACTAAAGTGAAAGAACTTGAAAAGAACTTTGATTTATTGCTAAAATCCTACTCGGATTCCTTAAAGGTGAAAGAAGTCAATCCCTTTCTTCAAAAACAATACAAAGATAAGGAAGGCTTTGTAGCATTTCTTGAAAAAAATAGTAGCGAAATAGAAAAGCAAAATCAATATTGTGAAGGGAAAATTAGAGAACAACTTTTAAAGATTTTTCTTGAAAAGAAATTCATTCCCAATTACGCTATTTATAAAAGTTTTGAAATTGCCCTTTTCGAGCAATCTATGGCCACTATTTTAGAAAAAAATCATTTTCTAACATTAAAAGTTATTAATCTCGATAACAATATCAAATATATTTCCGGATATCAAAGAGGAGAAAACAAAATTCCTTTTGTGGCCAAAGCTAGTGGACAAAAAATTGTCTGGTTGAAACTCTTAAATATAAAATTGAATAAAGCTGAATATTTGTACGGATATGCCAGTCATTTAACTTTTGATGGGCGAAATTTAGCAACAATTGTCAATCAGGAAAGTGACGGCTCAAGAAAAAAATATTTGATAAAATTAAATAATGAAGGAGAATTACAACCTTATCTGGTATTTGATAAACCTGAAAACCTTGATTTTATAATTAACCATCCTCAGGATTCACTAACTGTTTTAGGGTATCAATTACAAAAAAACAAATATAATGTTGAAGGATTTTCGGGTAACATGGGGGTTATTTGGAAATTCTCTCTCCCCTACCAAGTTCAATTCCCACAGACTCTGCTCCATAAGGGGAATTTTGTTTTTATTGCCAATGTAACAGAGACGCAAGCAGCAATTCCTAATTCATCAATTGATACCTTTGATCAATTCAGTAATATTTTAGTTGCTATCATCAACCCATTTGGTGAAACCAAATTTCAGAAAGTTTATAAAAGTACAAACTCCCAATTTTTCACCCATACTTTAGAACTTGAAAATAAGGCTATTTTAATTTTAGGTTTTAATGGTTCCCTGGATTTGAACAATTTTGAAAACAAACCATTATTTACCCTAGAATTCGATCCCGAACAGGAATTGACCATCGAAGGGGGTGGATTGGGAAAAAGGTAATGGAATTTATTCCAAAAGAATTGAGTTTAACTACTAATTTTGATTTCACAACCTTAATAAACCAACAAAAGATTTCTATTAATGAACATCAAACCTATAAAAAAGGAAAAATCCACAAAAAGGGAAATCATCGAATTAGGTATAATCATTGGTATTTTTGCCTTCATTTTTCTAACGGGTCTACAGACAGAGGTTGCTGGATTTTTACAAAGAGCTGTTTTACAAACAGGTATTCATAATAGCCATGATGAGATTCCAAATGATGAGCAGGATAATGCTGATTATAACTTCAAGTTAATTGGTTTGGATGGAAGCTACCTAGAATTAGAGGATTTAAAAGGGAAAGTAATTTTTATGAATTTCTGGGCGACCTGGTGCCCTCCATGTATTGCTGAAATACCTAACATTCAGGAATTATATGATAATACCAGAAATGAAAACATTGTATTTTTAATGGTTTCCACAGATAAAAATGAAGCAAAAATTCGGAAATTCATTGAAAAGAAAGGGTATACTATTCCTATCTATAGACCTGCAAGTGTGAGACCAGAAGTTTTCAGCAGTAATTCCATCCCAACAACTTTTGTAATCTCACCAGAAGGAAAAATTGCTTATAAAAATATTGGTATAGCCAATTATAACACTGATAGTTTTAAAGAGCTCTTGGGTAATTTAAACAACAAATATCAAGGAGCTCTGTAAAGTTTTAAAAATTCAGACATAAAAAAAGAAACCAAATAATTTCGATTTGGTTTCTCTTAATAAATTGTTATTGTCATAAGAAGTAGTATAGAATCGGATTACAATAGGCAAAAAAGTAATGGGACCAGGTATTGTTAAAAATCAAAAATGTTTATTGAGGTAATATAGTAGTTATCTACCAAACAACATCCGCATTTAATATTACCAATCCTACTAAAAGTAATGCTCCTATTACGATAATTGCCGAAATATAAGCATCATATTTTTTAGATACAGCCGGCTCTATTCCAAGATCTTTATTTTTTTTCTCCTGAGTTTTTAGTTGTTCTGACATGATTTTAATTATTTTCTGAGATTTGTAAGAAAAATAGCTAGAGTGAAAAAAATACTTATAGAAGTATTAAATAATTACAAGCTTTTGTTAAAAAACTAGTTGTTCAAAGTTATTTAAAGGATGAACGGAGTAATATAAATCACCTGTTAATCAAATTAAACGATAACTTTTATTATCATAAAGCCTAATTTTTGGATTTATTACCCTGATCAATTAAAATTTAAAAGATAATTGTGGTTGGCAGTCGACATGACAGAATTGTCTTAAAAATTATACTTAAAGTACAATTTTTAATTTATTAAATCAAGTTTTAAATAAAATTTATTTAAAATATTACCTTGTAAGCACTTCTGATTTTTTGAGACTAAAACTAGTTGAATAGTAACTTTATTAATAAACAAAAATGGAACCCCATATCTGGGATTCCTTTTTTATCATTATAAAATTCTTTGGAAATTATCTATAATTCTTGTTGTAATCTTTTCCCAATTAATTCAGCTACATGTGTTTTAAAAGGCTCTGATTTTATCCTTTCCAACACATCATTTGCAAAAGCAAACATCAATAAAGCCTTGGCTTTATCCGCATCAATCCCTCTGGACCTCAAATAAAAAACAGGCTCCTCGTCCAATGCTCCAGTGGTAGCTCCATGGGAACATTTCACATCATCCGCCCATATCTCTAATTGAGGTTTGGTATTGA
>JAHQVQ010000442.1 GCA_019634305.1 Flammeovirgaceae bacterium
CAACTCCATACACAACAAGACAAATCAATACAAATCCATACAAATCAATACAAATCAATACAAATCAATACAATATAACTTATGATCATATATTGTATTTTCGTGTAATCAATATACTTATATGTGATTATGTGTAATACATTGTATGATGTTCTAATAGTAAGTGATTCCACCTATGACTATGTATTCTTATGTGTTACAATGTGTGTATTTATAGTGCATTGTCTTCATTTTGGTTTCAACTGGGAGCCAAAATTTGTATTAATATATATCCCAATGTGTTACATGAAAATTCTGTTTGAAAGATGAATTTCAGAAAAAAGCTCTTGTAATAACTAAAAAATTACACGAGAAAACGATTTTAAATAAGTTTAAATCAATGATCTTGAAAATAACACCAAGTTATTCGTGAAAAGTATAAAAAGGGCTTAAATGCCCTTAAAATTAATGGGCAAGTTTAAGATAGAAAAGGCAAAACTTCGAATGAATTAGAGGTAACCCTATATAAGTTAATAAAAAAAATCATTCGAATTTAGCGTATTTTTTTAATATTCTAAAAAATTGAATTCAACAATATTGTACAAAAATGTGATTTTTCTTTATAAATGAAAATAGATAAAGAGGAAAATTTTATAGTTGAAACCTAATGATTTAAAAAAAAGCAATAAATTAATTTGGTTTAACTCAATATTTAAATGTACACAATATAGATTAATAGATTAGAAAGAGAAAAGTGGAAGGAAGTTTTAGATGGAAGAAACTAAATACAGAGTATAATTGACTCTGTATTTAGTTTTTCATTTGTATAGATTGAATAATTTCTACCAAAACAAAGAAAGAATAAGTTATCCATGTTTGACTTTTACTTTCTTTTTCATTAAAACTAAAGAGGAGATTAGTGTAATAAGTAATCCAAGTGGAAAAATTTCCAAGAAGGTAATTCCAATCTGGACAAGAGGGCTTTTATACATTTCCTTAAATGATTCCATTCCTTTTATTTGGGCTTCAATTTCAGCAGCTGGTTTTCCACTTTCTTGGAGTTCCTGAATGGAAAAAGTATAGTATCGGTCCATAAATTCTGGATCAATTACATGGGAATAAACCATCCAGCCAACTACATATATTACAGATGCTGTTAATGTAATTAAAATTCCCACTTGAAAGCCTTTTCCAAAAGAAATACTGCCATCCATTTGATTATCCCTAAAACTTTTTATCCCAAAAAAGATAGTTGAAAGTGACACCACCATGGAAATATATCCAACGATTTCTCCAGTTTTAAAATCCATGTTTTCTTGCCAGAGTGGCATGGTTGTAAACATTAAAACAGTGACGGTAAGTCCACCAATAATTCCGAAAATCAATACAATTTTTTTCATCATAAAGTAAAGTTTTTGTTAGTATGAATTTAATAAATATCGAATCAACTGCAATCAGACAATTTTGATTTGCAATTGATGACACAAACAAAAGAATCTATAGTGAAGTGTCACTCATACTAAAGTACCATTTCCTAAAAATCCTACTAAAGTAGGAGGGAGGTAATTACAAAATATTTAACTCTTTTGCCCTCTGAATGGCTTGAGTGCGTCTTTTCACATCTAATTTAAAGAATAGATTTGAAGAATGTGTTTTTACAGTGCTGAGGGAGATGAAAAGTTTTTCTGCGATTTCCTGATTAGAGTATCCTGTTGAAATGAGTTTTAAAACCTCATATTCTCTTTTACTAATCCCTAGCTTTTTCACCAAATCGGTATTTAATTCAGGAGTTTTAAAAGAAACTTTTTCATTGGTTTTTTTGCTTACATTTACTTTCCCGCCAAGCCAAATACCAAGGCTAACAAAAAGGACAGCAACCACACCTATGTATACTTCAACAGAAAGGTTTCGAATAAAATATTTAAACTCTAGTACCTTTAATACAACCACTAATAAGGCGACTACTAGACCATATATTAAAATTGTTTTTTTCAAAAGGGGAAATCTAAACTAAAAACGACCAATTCCAAGAGCCATTAGAATAGCCAATAAAGGAATAACAAAAACGATGAGGAGTTCTATCCGAATAGACCAGAGAATTACCTTGGGAATATGAATGATCGTAAGAATATCATCTCCGTTCCTTTTTTTAAGGAAAAAAATGGTAGGATAAATGGAGAGAATACCCACAAAAATAAAAAGGGTCACCTTGGTATGGAAAATCCAATTTTTAGTGTAGAATTCAGCTGGTTTTCCTACACCAAACCAAAGCGTAAAACCAGCCACCAGTACTAAAATAGCACTTATTCCATATACAGCATCAACAAATGAAAGCCTCTTAATTTCCTTTTTTGTTAATTTTTCATCTATCATAAATTGCTCTGTAATAAGAGATCCAACCACCCCAAAGATGGCAATAAAATGAAGGTATTTGATAAGGATTAAATCATTCATTTGTAGAAGTTTGGTTGTTAAAGAATTTCTCAACTGTAGGCTAATTAGGAGCCTTTTTTAAGGCATATTTTACTAAAATATCTAATGGAATAATATCCAGAGTTTTTTCATTTGTAGCTTCTAATACAACCAAAGGGGCCTTTCCAGCCTCAAAAGCTTCTTTCCATCTGCTGGCACACAAGCACCAGTGATCACCGGGTTTTAACCCTGGAAAGCCAAAGTCTGGAAGTGGGGTCGTTAAATCATTACCACATGAGGAAGAAAATTCAAGAAAATCAGTTGTTAATTCTACGCAAATAGTATGCATTCCATCATCATTATCATTGCTATTGCAGCATCCATCCCTTAAAAAACCAGTAAGAGGTTCCATGCTACAGGGAATTAGTGTTTCTCCAAAAACATTTTTATCCATTTTTCATCTATATGTTTTAGTTAAAGCTATAGTTTTGGTGCTAAATATGGGTTTTTTAAATATGTCAATAAATCTTTCATTTCTTCTACAGAAACCTGACTATCCAAACCTTCAGGCATAGCCGAATTTTCAATAGGATTAAGAGAAGAAATATCCTTTCGGTTGATAATATTCTCTTTACCTCCAGCATCTTTTAGAATAATATTTTCATTTACCTCTTCGGAAATGATACCGTATTTCTTCGAGTCATCAGTCAGGGTAACTTCCCATATTTCATAACCATCGGCTATGGAGCTATTAGGAAAAATAATATCATTCAGAATGGCAATTTTAGTCCTGTTTTTAATGGAAGCTAAGTCGGGTCCAAAGTCAACACCCTCCTTACCACTAACCTGATGACAAACACTACAAGTTTTGCCAAAAACCCTCTTTCCATTCTCCCAATTACCAATTTCAGCTAAAGCAGGTTTAAATTCTGCCATTATTTCTTCCTTTTTTTGTTCATCTTCAGCCATCACAAGCCGTGCTCTTTGTTTGATAGAATTATCATCATTATTGAGTAACCAAACCTGATATTGCCATGGAATTTTTGATTTGTGTAATTTTCCTGATTCAATAGCTGAAAGTAGGCTGTTCATTGTTTCACTACTTTTCATTAATATGGAAATCGATTCAGTTTGTAATTCAGGTGTAAACTCTTCCCAATGTTCAAAAATAAATTCATCTATCTTATAAGAATTGTATGGAAGGGAAGAGAGTGCATTTAGTCCTGCTTTTTGGATATCTATTGGCTCTGACTGGCTAACCAAGGCAGAAAATTGATCAATATTTTCCATCGGTTTGGCAATAGAAAGAAATTGAATGGCATCAATTCGGAAGGCTAAATCAGCATCTATTTTTACCAAAATTTTGCTTGCCAGATTTAGTTGCTCAGAAGAATTTTTATTTGGTAGCCCAATTTTAGCCAACAAATTTAAACTACCTCGTCTGACACTTTGATCAGTATTTTCATTGAAATTATTGATTAGTAAGTGCTTTTCTACTTCAAAATTTCCCTGATTTAAACTACTTTTTGCCATACCTTCTGCCAATCCATTTAAAATGGAAGCTTTCCACCAGGCATCCTCAATTTTTCCGTTTGCTGCAGCCGATTTCAGTAAAGATTTCACCCTATAGAAATCCTCTTTTTGAACCGCCATCTGGCTGATTTTGGACAAAAATAAGGCTGTTCCTTCCTCCTGATCATTTCTTGAATTTGCAATTACAAAATCAATTAATTCCTGTTCATTATTGCCCATTCCTGCCAATACGGCAATATGTACCCATTCGTCATTGATATCTTTTAATAAAATACTTTTCTGAATACTGGCAATTTCAGGTACATCAATCTTAGATACAGTGCAAAGCAACTGAAACCGGACTTTAGGGTCTGGATCGTCCTTCATTTCTATAAACTGAAGGATAATATCTGGATTTTCCTCCAAATGGATTTCAGCAATTTTTATAGAATTTTCCCTTACTCCAGCTTCCGGATGTGCAAGTGCTTTTGAAATGACTTCTGGGGAATATTCTCCAAGACCCTCCAAAGTCCATAAAGCATGGACAAGACCAACATCTGAGATTGTAGAAAGGGCAAATTTCTTTAATTTCGAGACAATTTCTTTATTTTGATGGTCAACAATTAACCGTTGTGCATTCCTCCTGAACCATATATTTTTATTGGCCAAAAATGGAATTAATTCTTCATCGGGAAGACTACCCAAAATAGCTTTGGAAGGCGATTTTTTTTGATTAACCGGAGATATTTTATAAAGCCTTCCCTTGTTTATCCCATTGTACAATGCTCCAGATTCTACCACTTCTTTAGCCATCCATTCAGGATGCTCAATATATTCACGATGGTAATCTAATAAATACAAATTGCCATCGGGACCAATATAGAAATTAACAGGCCTGAACCAGCTATCCTCAGAAGCTAGAAATTCTTTCTTTTCCAGATGCCTTTGTGCTTTAAAAGTAGATCCATCAGCTACAATTTTATCGGTATGGATAAGATTGTGAACGGGTTCACCAATAAATGTAATATGATCGAATTCATCTCCAAATTCTCCTCCCTGATACCAGGTTAATCCACATGATGAAGTGATTACACCAACATCAGTAAGTAACTGATGTTGAGGGTTTTGAGTGATTGGAAATATTTCTGCTCCAGGACCGTAATCAGGCAAATAATTTCTCGCAGAGCGAATTGGAAGATGTTTGTTGCCATCCAGATATGGAGCAGCAATTACCTCATGAAATAAATGATCAGCGTTACTGGTATAAAATCTATTTCCCCAATTGTCAAAAGCATATCCATATTGTGTGTAACCAGATAGCATTTCAAGTTGCTTAGTATCAGGATTGAACCGCACACATTTTTCATTGGCATTTTGAGGCAGGGTAGGGGAGTTTGAAGAATTTGGAAATCTGATTTCTTCACCACGTCCACCAAATTCCTTTTCAAAAGTTTTGGTAATAAAAGCTCCTTCATGGCCCAAATAAATCCAGTTGTCCAGTCCAAATTTTGGAGTATTCATGTTATGTTGAGGATTGGAGCGGGAAAACCCAGTAATTAGCACCTCTCTTTTGTCCGCTTTTCCATCACCATCAGTATCTTCCAGATAAATTACATCAGGAGCATCCGTGACAATTACGCCATTTTTCCATCTCATAATCCCATTAGGCAAAACCAGATTTTCGGCAAAAACAATGCTTTCATCTGGTAGACCATCGCCATTATTATCCTTTAAAATTTTCACTTTCCCCGAACCCGTAACATCCAAAGGATAGCCCGGCATCTCCACTACGTAAATGGTCCCGTTTTCATCAATTTCCATAGCCACTGGATCTTTAATGAGCGGTTCGGTAGCAATTAATTCAATTTTGAAGCCCTCGTAAATTTGGAATTGAGAGAGATCAACTTCAGAAGTTTTTGAATTTTGGCATCGAACTAAACCAGAAACAATTAACACAAATAAGAAAAAATGGGAAGTATTAAGCATAGGAAGAAATTAATGAAGCTCTCATTTGAAAAGTAAAAAAATGATAATCAAAAAATATAAGAAGCGAACACGACAAAATATAAACCTACTTTTCAAATTTAATGGAATTATTAGGTTTTGAAGAATTTTTAAAATAAAAAGATGGGGCTATTTGATGGTAAGTACCAGTACTATTTTATATTGAGTACTTTTATCTCATTATCAAAAAGTTGTGGCACTTATTAAGTATATTTAATTCTGCACATCTATTTATTACTAAATATGAATCAATAACTATTTAAAAAACTCCAGCCAAAACCCCATTAAACTTAATTAGATTACTGATAAAATGCTGAATTGTCCTATCGGTTCAGAAAAATTTTCAAAATTATTATCTGTAGAAATTATATAAACTGATAGAAAGAAATATTTAAAGTGTATAAGAAAGCCTTAATTTTTTGCGCTTGAATTCAATTCTATAATATTATTTTTGACTTCTTCCCATTCCTTTTTGTAAATTGGAAAATCTCTATTGTTAAGTAACTTGTCATAAGTAAATGTGGATTTTTGGAGAGTCAGTTTTTTTGCTAGACAAGGCAAAAAAATTTTGCATAGCAGCGCTACGAAAGAATTTTTTTAACGCGGTATAGTGAAAAAAGAGACAGCCAAAATACAAGGTTTTTTATGATTAGTTACTTATAACCTCTTTTTTGAGCCTAAAGAAGCTTTTTATATCATAAAAACTACAACTAATAAATTATCACGTAACCAATTAATCAGAAAACACATGAAAATCAATTCCACTTTTTGCCGTCTTTTCATTTGTATACTTTTTATGATTTCCTGTACAGGAAATCAAAATACTAAGCAGGAAGAAGATATTGAAGTTATCGCTGAGCCGGAGGATTTGATAAGACCTGAAATCTATGCTTCAGTAGCCCTTCAAACTGATCTCTCCAAATTATCAGAGAATGAAAAAAAACTGATCCCTATTCTGATAGAAGCTGCAAAAGTGATGGATGATCTTTTTTGGCAACAGGCTTATGGAGAAAAAACAACCTTATTGAATTCAATTTCTGATGCAAGAACTAAAAAGTTTGTAGAAATAAATTATGGTCCTTGGGATCGATTAAAGGATAATAAGCCATTTATTGAGGGAGTCGGGGAAAAGCCAAAAGGAGCCAATTTCTACCCTTGGGATATGAGTGAAGAGGATTATCAAAATTTTAAGGAAGAATCAAAAGGAAGCCTTTATACGATTATTAGTAAAACTGAGGATGGTTCTTTAAGAAGTATTCCCTACAATGAATATTATGCAGAAGCATTGGAAAAAGCAGCAAAACTATTGAAACAGGCTGCAGAAATGACTGAAAATACGGAGTTTAAAAAATACTTGAATTTGAGGGCAAAAGCATTATTGTCAAATGAATATGATGAGAGTGATATAGCTTGGATGGAAATGAGAACCAATGGAATTGATGTGATTATCGGACCTATTGAAAATTATGAAGATCAGCTTTTTGGTTATAAAGCTGCATTTGAAGCTTATGTTTTGGTGAAAGACAAAGAATGGAGTGAGAGACTGGAAAAATATGCAGCTTTGTTACCCGAATTGCAGAAAGGACTTCCGGTAGATGATATTTATAAGCAGG
>JAHQVQ010000443.1 GCA_019634305.1 Flammeovirgaceae bacterium
AGTTTTATCAAAATCGCCATGAGCAAGGCAAAAATCAGGGAATGGGAGAACCCTCTATGCCCAAAAAAATGAGAGTAGGAAATACCTAATTGAAATCCAATAACATCTGCATCCGGGAAAATAGCACAAATTATCCCCAGACTATAAAACTTAGGAGTGTGGTAAATCTTTGGCATTACCTTACCAATAGTGGCAGCCACTAGCCCATGTGCAAATATTGAAGCCATTAAAAAAAATGAAATGTTGACTAGATGCTAAGAATATTTACCATTCTGATCAATTCATGATTCAAAGGTTTCTTTTTATTTATACTATCATGAAATGAGCAATAATTAACTTTATCATTAATAATTCCGGCCATTACATTATGCTTTCCTTCCAACAAGCCTTCAACTGCAGCCAAACCTAAGCGGCTACCTAAAATTCTGTCAATTGCAGAGGGTGCCCCACCCCTTTGTACGTGACCTAGAGTTGTCATCCTAATGTCCATATTAGGCAACATTTCTTTTGCCTTTACAGACAAATAATGCGCATCCCCCAATTCTTCTCCTTCGGCTACTACTATTATTGAGGAAAATTTTGAACGGTCTCTTCCTGTGCTTAAAGTTTGGATTACTCTTTCTATACTATCTGGATTTTCAGGTACCATTACCAATTCTGCTCCTCCACCAATTCCAGTTTGAACAGCAATATATCCAGAATCCCTGCCCATCACTTCTACAAAGAAAACCCTGTCGTGAGAATCTGCAGTATCCCTAATTTTATCGATTGCGTCAAGTGCAGTATTTACTGCAGTATCAAAACCAATAGTGTAATCTGTACCATAAAGGTCATTATCAATCGTTCCCGGAACTCCAACAGTCGGAATTCCATATTCTTTCAAAAAGATCTCTGCTCCGGTAAAAGTTCCATTTCCACCAATGGCAACAATACCTTCAATACCATTTTCCTTAAGATTTTTAAAAGCTTTTTCCCTCCCTTTCTTGGTTCGGAATTCTTCTGACCTTGCGGATTTCAAAATTGTGCCCCCTCTCTGAATTATATTGCTAACATCATAAGACTTTAATGGGCGAATATCTCCATCTATCATGCCTTTATATCCTCTGATAATTCCACAAATTTCAACATGATTATAGATAGCCCCCCTCACTACAGCTCTGATGGCCGCATTCATTCCTGGTGCATCACCTCCTGATGTCAATACTGCTATTTTTTTCAAAATGTTAACCTTTAAATTTCCTAAAATTTCAAATCAAAATAAATTCATTCCATCTAAAAATGAAAGTTCTCAACTTGATTATTAATAATCAGACAAAATTAAAAACAATCAATTTTCCATCCCGCATGGCGTACAATTGTTTGAAAATGAGATAATATTTCTCAAAATAAATGTACCCGGAATGAAATTCTGATACTTATCACTATTTGTTGCAAATGTATGAATTGGTATAGGTCTTTATAAGAACATATAACTAGTCTTTATTTATTTGATAAAAACCTCTATTCACTAAAATAGAAAAAGCATTATCACCTATTTAAATAAATGAGAGTATGTCTTTCAGGTGTTGGTTTTGGTATTTTGTTTTAAAAAGCACTAAACTTATCAAAACATTTGTGGCAGAATAAATTCTATAAAATTTACCCCAACTCATTATTAGTGAGACATAGTATCTCAGTTTCAATTTGTATTATTAATTTGTTGGCAAAAGGGGTAAATTTGCCATTTGCCGCAAATGTATAGAATAAATTAATAAGTATAAATTGAAGTGGTTTATAAATACAGCAATTCCATCAAAAAAATCATAAAATCAGCTTTCTGGGTTATATTAATTTCCTGTGCCTTTGTACATATTTATACACTAAATCTATATCCACTTCCCTGGTTTGATGAAACATATATGGCCTCCATTGCCAAAGAGTTCTATGAAACAGGAAAATTCACCAAAAGAATTGCTTATCATGCACACGAACAAAAAGAAGAGTTTATTTATGGTCCTTTTTATTTTTTAATTTCCAGTCTGGTATTTAAAGTTTTTGGATTTGGAATGACACAATTCAGATCAATAGCGTTTATAAGCGGCATTCTGGTACAGATTTCAGCAATTGTCTTTTTAAAAAAATTCGTAAAACAAAAATCTACAATTCTATTAATGAGCATTTTTTTCATGCTCGACCCCTTTTATTTCAGGTGTATGCATGAAGGCAGGATGGATTTGACTGCTTCTTTTTTAATGCTTTCCGGAACAATCCTTTTTCTATCTGCAATTCCCAAAAAGCATTACTTCTATTTTTTAATCTCGGGATTCCTATGTTCATTTGGTTTGCTCACTACACCCAGAGCTGGATTTTTACTCCTTCCTTTAATGCTATTTTTGGGATTCTTTACAATACGAGATTTAAAAAAAAATTGGCATTATCCAATTATTTGGATTGCCCCAATAATACTTTTATACAGTTCCTGGATATTTTACGCCTTTGGAGATTTTGGAAACTTTATTAATTTTTATCAAGAGAAGATTGGTTATACAAGGCTTCCTGGCCGGCCTTTTTATATTCCCAAACAACAGTTTCCATTAATCATTACCACCATAATCATAGTGGCTATAAGTATCATCAAGTTCGGGAAATCCTATTTCAATTCACTTACCCTTATATCAATTTCCTCAATCCTCCTTTTTTACATCATAGTTTATGACCAGGGACCATATGCCTCCTTTATTATTCCTTTTTATTATTTATTGATTTTTTATTCAGGAAAAAGAATATTCACAAAAAAATATGAACATCAATCAGAAATCCATTCCCAGGCACTTTTATAGGAATCTATTTTATCAATATAGGCCAAAAATGAATTGTAGAAACTATGATTGGATAAAGTACTGCTGTCACCAATTACCACCAGTTTTTTCTTTGCCCTTGTTAAAGCGACATTTAATCGTCTAATATCATTTAAGAAACCTATTACATTTTTATCATTACTTCTCACCAAACTGATGTAGATAATATCCCGCTCCTGTCCCTGAAAGCCATCAATGGAATTGATATCAACAAAATCGGAGAAAACGGTCAAGTCAATATCCTCATTAAACTTTTCTCTTAAATATTGAACCTGGGCTTTATAGGGAGAAATCAAACCAACGGAGAAAGTTTCATCCATTATTTCCTGATAAGTACTATTGATATGCAACAACAGGTTTCTAAGGTGCTTTAACATTAAACTGGCCTCCTCAGGATTAAACTTACTTTGAGAATCTTCTCTGGCTTTTTCCTCAAATCCACATCCGGCAGTATCAATGAACTCCACAGGCTTGCTAAGTAGGTAATCTTCCTTATTGCCAACCAGCAAACGGTTTTTCACCCTTTCATCGGCTACTAATCCTCCAGCATAAAACTGCTGACTGGAAAACTCCATAATTTGCTCATTCATTCTGTATTGCGTTTGCAGCATTACATCTACACTTTGCCTTTTGATACACTTTTCGAAAAGTGTAACTCCCAAACCTTCCTTTTCGGCTTCATATGATTTTACGGTGGGAGGAAGTTGTTGATGGTCTCCTGCAAATACTACCCGTTCACTTTTCACTATTGGAATCCAACAGGCAGGCTCCAAAGCTTGCCCTGCTTCATCAATAAATACAGTTGAAAAAGTCTTTTGTCTGATAAATTTATTCACAGTTCCTACTAAAGTGGCGCTAATTACCTGAGCTTCATTAATCAGGCTATCTACAATAAACTTCTCCAAATAAGTAGCTTCATCCAGCATTTTCCTGGATTCCGCAAATAAAAGTTTCCTTTGTTCTCGCTCAGCCTTGCCAAATTTTCGTTTGTATTTAAATCCCATTTTTCTTAATTCTTCAGCATTTTTCCTGAGTTTTTTTAGAAATTGGTAATCATTGTGATTGGTAATTTGAGCTTCAAGACTGTATTGCATTAACTCTTCATTTACCCTTGCCGGGTTTCCTATTCGCAATACATTTACCCCATTTTCTGCCAGTTTTTCAGTCAATAAATCCACAGCAGTATTACTTGGTGCAGTCACTAAAACCTGGTTTTCAACCTTTAATACTTCCTGAATAGCAGCCACAATTGTGGTGGTTTTTCCAGTACCTGGAGGGCCATGAATGATGGCAACATCCTGTGCTTTTAGTATCTGATTAACCGCTTTATTTTGGGAATCATTTAACGCAGGATTTTTACTTTCCGAAGCTATATCATTAAACTTTGCAGGTTCCTTGCCTAGCAAAATATTTCTCATTTCAAATAATCTACCCTCTTTGGCACTGATCACTTTTTCAAGCGCATAATCCATTTCCTTATAAGTGGCAGAATCGAAAAGTACATCTACTCCAATTGTTCCATAATCCATCCAATCAGGAACTTCATCTACATTGAGATAAATCCGCATAGCATTTCGCCAAACTGAAGCTACTACACCGGGAAGATTATCTCCTTTTTCCTTATTATTTGAATTATTAAAAAGTGAAACCATTCCTCCTACCTGGAAATTATGATTTTCACCTATATGTGTTTTTCTTTCAATGGAAATAAACAGCTTTTCCCCCAATCCTATTCCAATATCTTTTACGTGCACCGGATACCAGGTCAAGCCTTTTTTCTTTCTCTCACCCAAAGGAGTTTCCAACATGGATTTCCGGTATTGGTTTAAATCCTCCTCCCTTTCCAGCGATAATATTTTTTTTAAACTATATAATTCTTCCATTTTAAATCCTCGCTTTTATTCTCGTAATTCATACAAAGTGGTATTCTTTACTCAATTCCAACCACAACTTGCTTGTTAACCTGCTTATCATCAGTCATTTTAAAAAAACTATCTCACAAACTGTAGACTTTCTTTTCAAGTACAATAATTCCTAAAAATGAAATATTCTTACTTCAGAGTTCAACATAGGATTCTTTCATTTTTTCAATTTCAATTCCTGCCATCTTTTTTAAATAATTGAGAAAACGGCAATTGATATATTTTTTTCTATGAAAAATCCCACCTTGTCTAAATAAATTCCTGGTAAAGGTAAATCTAATTGTATCCTATTCCCTAATTATCTTTATTAATGTGAAGTTTAAACTAAAAAATCACATTGCGGAATTATTAATAATCTGGCAAGGGTTAGGTATGAATATAAGAGGTTAAGTTAATGATCGTTAAGGTGGGAAATTGAATGTGATTTTTTAAGAACTGATCATATTAATTCGATAAATTTTTTATTATTCTTATAATCCTTTAAAAACTAAAGGAATTTTTTTAAGAATCCGATCAACTAAATTTACCACTTTAATAACTAATTGCATCACCATTTGTGACATCTGAATTTTCTTGAAAATTATTCAGTAATAACCACTAACAAATGATTTTTTTGCTTTACGTTTTTAAGGTTTTTTTAGAAGAAAAATAATCACCAACATAAATTGCCGAAGGATATGGCTGTAAGGAGCTTTTGTATTACAATACTTTCAATAATCTATTTTTCACCCCTCATTGCTCAGGTCGATATGGTGAGGGTAAACCAGGAATGGCAAACTAATAAAAATAAATTTAGTGTGCCACTTCATCAACTACAGGCTTATTTGCCTAAAGATGGAATCCCCCCAATTTATCATCCCGACTTTTGGAACAAAAGACAAGCTACTAATAAGTTCGGAAAAAATGAACCAATGGTAGTAGTGGTGGTGAAAAGTATTGAAAAAGCATATCCTTTAAGTGTACTCACCTATCACAATATTATTAATGATCAAGTGGCTGATGTACCAATTGCTGTAACCTACGATCCTGTAGCAAACTCTATAGTAGTTTATGACAGGAGAGTCGAAGTAGATGGCAAAAAAAAATTATTGACTTTTGGAAACTCTGGGATGTTGAGAAAAAGTAACCTGGTGATGTGGGATAATGAAACAGAATCCTGGTGGCAACAAGCAAGTGGTAAAGCAATAGTTGGGCAATACAATGATAAAGAGCTGGAAATTGTGCCTTATATGATTATTAATTATGATGATTATTATTTGGCTTATCCCTACGGTCTCGTGCTTACTACCGATTTGGATAAAAGAGTAGAGTATGGTAAAAACCCCTACTATAAATATGAAGATATTCAGCGGGAAAGACCTTTCCTTTATCCAGGAATGCCAAGTGAAAGACTTCCTGCCATGAGAAAAGTAATTGCTATCACTGCCATGGGTCAGAATGTTATTTATCCAATTGATATTGTAAAATCTTATGGTGTGCTGAATGATACGCCAAACGATATGTTCATAGCACTTTTTTATGGTGAAGATGTACCCAGTGCGCTAGATGAAGAGTGGATTAAAGATTCCAAAAAGGTCGGGACTGTGGTACCTTTTTCAGCATTTTATAATTTTGAACGACTTACTTTCAAAAAAGTAGGAAAGCATTTTATTGATCATCAGACAGAATCGACCTGGGATATTACTGGTAAGTGTATAAAAGGAAAATACAAGGATGGACAATTAAAGCTGTTGAAATCCAAACATCAATTTGCCTTTACTGTACTGGATCAGGAACCGGATATTAGGATATTCGGAGAGATTTATTAGCCATATTCATTTGGCAAATGCTTTTTTAACTGCTATATGTTTTTAAAATGGAAAAAATATTTTTATTACTTTCTTTTATCGCAAGCAATTTTCTGGTAAGTGGTCAAAACCTGGTTCGAAATAATGGTTTTGAGGAATTTTTGGAAGAATCAAATGGGCAATCTTATATGTCCAATGTGAAGCATTGGTACAATACCAATCAGTATGAAAACACACCTTTATTTGGCACCCCTGATCACATGTATTCCGCCAAAAGAGAGGATGGAGCCAGAAGAAATTTCAAGTATTTCAAACCTTACAAAGGTAAAGCTACTGCCGGGTTGATCACTTACATGCAGCGGGTAAAAGATTATAGGGAATATATTTCCATAAAATTGACTGAATCTTTAAGAATTGAAAATACTTATGAAGTTTCCATGTATATCACCAATGGTAATCATTCCGCTTTTGGAAATATTGGAACCAATGGTTTAGGCTTGTTATTAACAGATGTTCCTGTAAAACAGAAAGCTCATGAACCTATTTACGAGCAACCTCAATATTTTTTCGAAGATGTGGTTTACAGCACTGACTGGCAAAAAGTAACTTTTACGATTAAGGCAGACAAATCGTACCGCTATCTTACCATCGGTAATTTCATAAGGGATTACAAACTCAAAAAAAGATATTACAACTTTGATGTTGACCCTCAAAGCTACTTTTTTATAGACGAAGTTTCAGTTATAGAAACAGATGGGAAAGAGCCAGAACCTGAGGTTGACCCAATTGTTAAGACAGAAGAACCCACAGTGGCAGAATCAATGCTGGAAGGAAGAGATGTTAATATACAGAACAGGTTTGAGATAAGAGGAGCGGAAGTTTTGATAAAAGTTTGGGACAAAAAAGAAGTAGATGGAGATGTCATCTCTCTTCAATTCAATGGTCAATGGGTATTAAAAGATTATTCGCTTAAAAAAGGGAAAAAGAAAGTTAAGATTAAATACGATTCTAATGGGGATAACATTTTGGTTTTCTTTGCCCATTCACTTGGAAAAGAACCACCAAATACCGCAGCTATATCCCTTCAAAGTGGAAAACACAAAAGGGTAATGAGTATCCGCTCCGATCTGAAATACTGCGGAGCCATTCAGTTGGTAAAATAATTCTACTCCTATTTCAAGAAATCAAAGAGCCCGATTAATCGGGCTTTTTTTATTGGTAATTTTCAAAAATAGTATCCAGAATCCTGATCAGGTTGTGATGATCCTCTTCCCCTAAACCATCCCAACCTTGCTGTCTTACATCAATCACCACAGGAAGAACCTCTTTTACTTTAGCTTTCCCTTCTTCGGTGAGCATAATTTTAAATCTTCGTCTGTCATTTTCATCCATGCTTCTTTCAGTAAGCCCTTTTTTGCAAAGCAAATCAATTATCCGGGTGACAGTTGGGGCATCTTTAAAAGTACAATCTGCAATTTCATTTTGGCTCAAACCATTTTTTTGCTGCAACTCATCAAGTACCACCCACTGATCTACTGTTATTCCAGCATCCATTTCATTCAGTTTCCGCTGAAGATTCTGCCTGATTTTCTTCATCGTTCGCTCGATAAAGAAACCAAATTTTTTATATTCTTTCACTTATATAGACCTATTTTAATTATCTTTTAACTCTCATTCCCTCAGGGACATTTACTACTCCACATCCATCAACAAGGGTTTTTCCAGCTTCTTTAATAATGATGATATTTAATTTAAAGTCTGTCCACCGTTTTCCTATAACAGTTACGTAACCAGTTTCTTCGACAAACTCAAAAATTTCAAAACCTTCATCTGGATAATCCTGAGCATCCAAAATAGGATCAAATCCTATACCCAGTACAGGATCTTGCCTCCGCGCCTCTAATATCATTTCCCTTAGTTCCTCCTTGAAAGTTCTTGTTACAAATTGCGAAGAATCGGACCATTCTAAAATATCCAATGCATCATCCTCTATCACCCTATTACAATTTTCAACATACGAATTAATAAATTCAAGAGCTATTTGTGAATCAAGTTCTTGTTTAGACGATAATTCCCCAACAAATATTGATTCAATAGAAAAAATAAATAGAGGTAAAATCAAGCTATTAATGGGAGTTCTAAGCATTTTCTATTTTAAAAATCAAATTCTATAGTCCAACAATCCAACAACAATTAGTATACGAATTATTGCAAATAAGAAAAGGATTCAGGTCAATTCCTAAATCCTTTCAAAAAACATCTTTCTTCCAAGAAAGATTATAACGTTCCTCTTAATTCCTGTTCTCTTTCTATCGCTTCAAAAAGTGCTTTAAAATTTCCTTTTCCAAATGAAACAGCACCTTTACGCTGAATAATTTCAAAGAACAAGGTTGGTCTTGGCTCTAATGGTTTAGTGAATATTTGCAATAAATACCCTTCTTCATCCCTATCTACTAAAATTCCAAGCTTTTTTATGGCTGCCAATTCTTCATCAATTTTCCCTACTCTATTTAGCACATCATCATAATATGTACTAGGAACTTTCAAAAACTCAACTCCTCTTGCCTGCAGTTCAGTAACTGTTTCAATGATATTATCTGTGGCAATTGCCAAATGCTGTACGCCTGCTCCATTATAAAAATCCAGATATTCTTCCACCTGAGATTTTTTCTTGCCTTCCGCTGGTTCGTTAATCGGGAATTTAATCCGACCATTTCCATTGCTCATTACTTTACTCATCAGAGCAGTATAATCCGTGGAAATATCTTTATCATCAAAAGAAACCAATTGGGCAAATCCCATGGTATTGGCATAAAAATCCACCCATTTATTCATTTCATTCCAACCCACATTCCCCACAATATGATCAATATATTTAAAGCCTATTTCTGTTGGTTTAAAGTCAGTTTCCCATGCTTTAAAGCCAGGCAAAAATGGTCCTTCATAATTCCTTCTTTCCACAAAAATATGAATGGTATCCCCATAAGTATGAATTCCGGAACGAACAACTTCCCCAAACTCATCCTTTTCTACCCTTGGCGGCATATAAGGCTCTGCCCCTCTTTTTACCGTTTCATAAAATGACTTTTCAGCATCATCTACCCAAAGGGCAATAACTTTTACCGCATCTCCTTTTTCATCAATACGCCTTCCTATTTCAGATTCTTTATTCAGCGGACTTGTCAATACAAACCTGATTTTTCCTTGTTGCAACACATAAGACTGAGTATCATGATTACCAGTTTCCAAACCTGAATAAGCCACTGATTGAAACCCAAATGCGGTTTTATAATAATGAGCTGCCTGAGTAGCATTTCCCACATAAAATTCAATATAATCTGTACCATTGATAGGTAAAAAATCTTCCGCTTCCGGGAAAATCTTTTCGATTGGAGGATGTATATCTTTAGTTGTCTTCATTTTTTAATGTGTTTTAATTGTTGAATTCGCGATTATTTTTTGCATTATTCTGTTTTTCTATTCTTTGAAAACTTTACTCCATCCATGATTTAAAATAAGTACCATCGTCAATTTCAGCTGCTGCTTTGGTAATTTTAAATGGATGAAACGGATCTATCATTAAAGCCAGTTCATCTGTTTTGGTTTGCCCGATGCTTCTTTCCGTTGCTCCAGGGTGCGGTCCATGGGGAATTCCCCCTGGATGTAAAGTCAACTGTCCTTTTTTCACATCATTTCTACTCATAAAATCGCCATCTACATAATAGAGTACTTCATCGGAATCTATATTACTGTGATTGTAAGGAGCAGGAATCGCCTTGGGATGGTAATCATAAAGCCTGGGGCAAAATGAGCAAACCACAAAATTTCGTCCTTCAAAAGTCTGGTGAACGGGTGGTGGTTGGTGTATTCTTCCGGTAATAGGTTCGAAATCAAAAATTGAAAATGCATAAGGATAGTTAAAACCATCCCAACCTACTAAATCAAATGGATGTGCGCCATATACTACCTGATGGATTAATCCTTGCTTTTTGACTTTGATCAGGAAATCTCCTTTTTCGTCAAACATTTCCAAATTCTCAGGTAACCTTAAATCCCGCTCACAAAATGGGGCATTTTCCAGTAATTGCCCATAATTATTGCGGTATCTTTTGGGAAAATAAATTGGGCTAAAGGATTCCAGATAGAATAACCTGTTTTCCTTGGTGTCAAATTGCATTTGGTAAATTGTGCCTCTGGGGATGATGAGGTAATCACCATATTTAAAAGGAATATTTCCAAAAATGGTTTTTAGTGTTCCCGAACCTTCATGAATGAAAATCAATTCATCTGCTTCTCCATTTTTATAGAAATAACCTTCCATAGAATGCTTTGGAGCAGCCAACCCCAGAAGCAAATCATTATTTACTAATAGGTCAGTTTTACTTTCCAGGAAATCATCTATTTGTGGAATATTAAATCCAATAAATCGCTTCGCCATCAAATTCTTTTCAATTGCAATTTTTGGTGCTACATCAATTGGAGAAAGATAATCTTTAACCATCGTTGGTCGGTGGTGGTGATAAAGTAATGAAGAGGTTCCTGAAAACCCTTCTGTACCAAATAGTTGTTCTTGAAAAAGACCTCCATTCGGTTTTTCAAAAACCGTGTGTCGTTTTGAGGGAATTTTCCCTAGTTTGTGGTAAATAGGCATATCTGTGTTGGTTGGTTAAGGTTAATATTAGTTTGTTAATTAAAACTTGTTATACTAACTATTGTTATACTACAATTTAAATAAAAAATTCGTTTCAATGAAATACCTGCTAAAAAAGTTTATACTAATGCAACAAAAAAAGCCCTGGTTTGATTACCAGGGCTTTAAAGAAATTTTAGATTTCTAATGGAAGAACTTAAGCTACTTCAGTCTCACAGAATTCATCGAATACTGCAATTAGATGTTGAGCAATCATTTCAGCTGATCGACCTTCAATATGGTGTCTTTCTACAAAGTGAACCAATTCGCCATCTTTAAAAAGGGCAATAGATGGAGATGATGGAGGATATGGCAATAAATATTCTCTTGCTTTTTGCGTAGCGTCCATATCCACACCGGCAAATACTGTTGCTAATGTATCAGGTTTTTTCTTGGTATTAGCTACTGCTAATCTGGCTCCTGGTCTGGCAGTTCCTGCAGCACAACCGCAAACTGAATTGATTACTACAAGTGCAGTTCCTTTTTGATTTTCAAATAATTCAGTAACCGCTTCAGAGGTATTCAGGTCTTTAAATCCGTCATTCACTAATTCCTCCTTCATCGGTTTTGTTAAGTGTTCTGGGTACATATCCTAATTAATTTAGTAATTTTTAAATTGATTTTTGTCTAAATTCTTATTGAAGAACCATTTACATAAATCCTAATTCCAATTTTGCCGCCTCAGACATCATGTCCTGCGTATAAGGAGGATCAAATGTAAGTTCTACTGTTACATCATTTATGCCCTCTATAGTTTTAATTTTCTGCTCCACTTCGCTGGGAATTTGTTCCGCTGAAGGGCAGGCAGGCGAAGTTAATGTCATCAAAACATAAACATTATTCACGGGAAAAATACTGACTTCATAAATTAAACCTAATTCATAAACATCAACTGGTATTTCCGGATCATATACGGTTTTAATGGCATTTATTGCTCTATCTTTCAATTCCTGATCTGTCATAATTCAGTTTTAAGTACCAGTCCTTTTTAATTATTGAGTGCTATCATTTCATTATCAAACAGTGGTAACAAAACAATACATGTCTATTTCAGCCCATCTAAGTATTCTCAGGAGCCAATTTTTGCCTGATAAGCTAATCCATACAATTTTATTTGTTTGATCATGGCGGTCAGACCATTTGATCTTTGCGAACCGATTACATTTTGCATTCCTATTTTTTCCATAAAATACAGATCAGTGTTCATAATTTCTTTTGGACCTCTGCCAGAATAAATCCTGATTAGTAAGCTTATTAAGCCTTTGGTAATAGCGGTATTACTATCAGCATTAAAAATGATTTTATCATCTTTTAGTTCCGTAACCAACCATACTTTTGACTGGCAGCCTTTAATAATATTATCCTCCTTTTTATATTTTTCATCCAGTTCGGGAAGCTTTTCGCCTAATTCCATTATATAATAAATGGTACTTTCTCTATCGTCTCCCAGAAGTGCAAATTCATCAATGATTTCTTGTTGTGCCTCATCAATTGTCATTAGTTCAATTATTCTAAGTAGTTGGACAAAAATAAGCCTTAATCGGAATATTTTCCTCAGACATTTATCTTTTCTGATTTCACAAAGCAAGCTACAAACCTCCCCTGTATTCCCTTAATTGAGGAAATACAGGAGGAATGGAAGATGCTTATTTTAGTTTTAAAACCTCTATTTTCGAAAATGTTTAGTAGTAGGTAAAGTACTGGTACTTATTTTTTAAAATCAATGTAAAAATAATACGCAAATTTTTAAAACCTGGCTATTATTTTATGAATACTTTCTACCATCTGATCAATTTCCTCTTTTGTATTATAAATCGCAAAAGAGGCCCTTGCAGTTCCATCAATTCCAAATCTATTCATTAATGGCTGTGCACAGTGGTGACCAGTCCTTATGGCAATTCCTTTAGCATCAAGCATCATCCCCAAATCGAATGGATGAATTCCATCAATAAGAAAAGAAATCACACTCACTTTCTTTTTGGCTGTACCAATAATCTTTAGTCGTTTGATACCCTGAAATGCTGCGGTGCAATATTCCAGCAGGTCTTCTTCATGTTTGGCAATGTTGTCTTTGCCAATTTCATTCACATAATCCAAAGCCGTTTTCAAGGCAATGGTATCCCCAATATTCGGTGTTCCTGCTTCAAATTTAAAAGGCAAAGCGTTAAAAGTAGTTTTCTCAAATGTCACCTCTTTGATCATTTCCCCACCACCCAAAAAAGGTGGCATTTCCTCCAAAATAGCTTTTTTACCATAAAGCACTCCCATTCCGGTTGGTCCATAAACTTTATGCGAAGAGAAAACATAAAAATCGCAATCCATTTTCTGTACATCCACATTAAAGTGCGGAGAAGATTGTGCCCCATCAATTAAGACAGGAATATTGTACTTATGCGCTTCTTCAATTATTTTCTCTACCTCATTGATCGTTCCCAGAACATTGGAAACATGCACTACAGAAATGAGTTTGGTTTTTGGCGTGATCAGTTTTTGAAATTCTTCAAATATGATTTCTCCATCATCATTAATAGGCATTACCTTCACTTTTGCACCTTTTTCCTCACAGATCATTTGCCATGGAACAATATTGGAATGATGCTCCATAGTTGATATAATGACTTCATCCCCCTCCTTAATATTTTGTCTCCCGTAAGTATTTGCTACCAGATTTATAGCTTCAGTAGTGCCTTTAGTCAAAATCACTTCCTCAGTACTGGAAGCATTAATAAATTCTTTTACGGCAGTTCTGGTAGCCTCAAATTTGCCTGTGGCTCTATCTGCTAATGTATGTGCTCCTCTGTGAACATTAGAATTGTAACCTTTATAATAATCAGTGAGTGCATCTATTACTACCTGAGGTTTTTGGGAAGTAGCTGCGTTGTCAAGATAAATTAAGGGAAAACCATTTACCTCCTGATTGAGAATAGGGAAATCTTTTCGTATTTTCTCCAGATCTAGCATTTATATTCTTCTTAAAATGGGTTCAAAATTATAGTAATAAGGTAACTGCGTAATGGTAATGTATTCCTACAAAACAGCCTTATTTATAATTAATTTAAATAAGAACCAAAATTAATGGGTTTAGTTCACATTTGTGATTAAAACTCAGATTTTCTTAAACCTTTCTTTTTGGAAGAAAAAGTAGGAGAATTTCAGGCCATAACTTTCTATTATAAATAAAAACACACACAATTTCTGCAACACTATTGCATTATCAAAAAAAACAGTTTTAATTTGCAGCTGGAATTCTAATCAATTTTTGAAAAAAACAAGGGAAAAGTGATAAAAAGTTTGTTGAAAAAATATGCTGATCAGATTGGAATAACCGGTTCTATTATTTGCTTGATCCACTGTCTAGCAGTTCCTGTTTTGGCATTAATAGGAAGCGGACTTTCTGCCGGTGGCAGCCATTATCACTGGTTTGAAGGTGATGAATACTTTTTTGTTGCTATTTCATTCTCTGCAGTATATTTTGCTTCCAGAAATACACAATCTAACCTAATAAAAATAGTGCTCTGGTTTTTCTCTGTTTTATTTGCTTTATCTATTTCCCTTTCCCATCATTCTCATGAATACAACTGGCTAATTTATTTATCTCATTTCAGTACAGTATGTCTCATTATTGCTCATTTTATCAATATCAAGTCCATTAGGAAACAAGCATCTTGCGTTCGAACTTCTTAAATTTAGGTAATAATAACCTTTTATTAAATAGATGTGCAGAATTAAATATACTTAATAAGTGCCACAACTTTTTGATAATGAGATAAAAGTACTCAATATAAAATAGTAGTGGTACTTATCGGGAAATATTTATTGGTAAAAATTTGATTTTAAGATCACAGTGATATTTCTTTGTGAGAAATCTCTCACTATATTATTCAATATAGTAATTGGTTTATAAAGAAGAGGTAAGAGACTAGGCTCTATGATCCTCTAGCAACCCTTCTGGTAGTCAGAAACGGTGCTAATTCCTAGCCTAAATATTTAGGGAATATAAATTACAATTACTGTTATGAACAAATTTATTTCAACCTCTCTTACGGTACACCCTTTTTTTAAAGTAGTATTTTGTTTTTTCATTACTTGTTGTTGTAAGTAATTAGGAAAAATCCTACTTCATATTTTCCAAACTATTCAAGGATAAAAAAAAGTTTTTTTTATTACTGCTAATCTAAATTTTTAAACTTTAACCTTATTTAATAATGTCAGAAAACTTAAGATTCGAAACACTACAACTTCATGCAGGGCAGGAACCTGACCCAACCACAGGATCTCGTGCTGTACCAGTTTACCAAACGACTTCATTTAATTTTAAAGATTCAGATCATGGTGCTAACCTATTTGCCTTGAAAGAATTCGGAAATATTTATACCCGAATCATGAATCCTACAACAGATGTTTTTGAAAAAAGAATTGCTGCTTTAGAAGGCGGAGTAATGGCATTGGCAACAGGATCCGGCCAATCTGCACAATTTTTAGCTATTAATAATATTGCTCAGGCTGGTGATAATATAGTATCTGCTCCCTTTTTATATGGCGGAACTTTCAATCAATTTAAAGTCTCTTTTAAAAGATTAGGTATTGATGTTCGATTTGCCGAAAAGGATCACGTTGATGATTTTTCTAAACTTATTGATGATAATACAAAAGCCATATACCTTGAAACTATAGGTAACCCAGGATTTAATATACCAGATTTTGAAGCCATTGCCAAACTTGCAGATGATAACGGTATTCCACTTATTGTAGATAATACATTTGGTTGTGCCGGATATCTTGCCCGACCGATTGATCATGGCGCTTCTGTGGTGGTAGCTTCTGCCACAAAATGGATTGGTGGTCATGGAACTTCTATTGGAGGAGTAATTGTAGATTCTGGTAAATTTAACTGGGGTAATGGAAAATTCCCTCAATTCACTGAACCTTCAGAAGGTTACCATGGAATGAAATTCTGGGAAGTTTTCGGAACTGACGGACCATTTGGAAATATTGCCTTTGCGATTAGGGCCAGAGTAGAAGGATTAAGAGATTTTGGGCCTGCTTTAAGCCCATTCAATTCTTTCTTATTTTTGCAGGGATTGGAAACTTTATCTTTAAGAGTACAAAGACATGTAGATAATACATTGGCTTTGGCAGAATGGCTGGAGGCTCATAATTCAGTAGAGGGGGTTAGTTATCCAGGTTTGAAAAGCAGCCCGCATCATGAATTGGCTAAAAAATATTTAAAAAATGGATTTGGAGGTGTTCTTTCTTTCACCATTAAAGGAGATAGAGAGGTTGCTAAAAAGTTTGTAGATAATTTACAATTGATTAGCCATTTGGCTAATGTGGGTGATGCCAAAACTTTAATCATTCATCCTGCATCTACTACACACCAACAGCTTTCTGAAAAAGAACAAAATGCAGCTGGAGTAGAGGCTAATTTATTGAGAATATCAGTAGGAATAGAACATATTGAGGATATCAAAGCAGATATTCAACAGGCATTTAATATTGCTGTTGGATAAAAGCAAATATCAGTAAAGTCCGGATGCCTTTTTCTAGGAAAATGCATTCGGACTAAATAAAATTGCAATAAAATAAAGGTGCGTATAAAAATGAAAAAGCTTTGTAAAATAAGCTTTTAATTTCAACCAACAATCATGGATCAGTTTTTTTTTAAATACGATAAAGAATTTAAGCTGGAATCAGGGGAAAAACTGGATGGCTTCACTTTGGAATACAGTACATTCGGGAAATTAAATAAGACGAAATCAAATGTAGTTTGGGTATGTCATGCCCTTACTGGGAGTTCTGAAGTAGATGTCTGGTGGAAAGGATTATTTGGAGAAGGATGTCTTTTCAACCCAGAAGAACATTTTGTAATTTGTTCCAACATTCTCGGTTCTTGTTATGGCACCACCAATCCTTTATCAATTAATCCAGCTACCCATGCACCTTATTTCCATTCCTTCCCCAAAATCACCATCAGGGATATCGTTTCTTCTCTTAACTTGCTAAGACAATTTTTGGAAATTGAGAAAATTCATGTTCTTACCGGAGGCTCATTAGGCGGTCAGCAAGCCATGGAATGGGCGCTAAAATGTCCGGATATTATTGAAAACATGATTCTGATTTCCACCAATGCCAGACATTCTCCATGGGGAATCGCCTTCAATGAGGCACAAAGAATGGCCATTGCCGCTGATCCTACCTGGAAAGAAGAAAGAGAAGATGCCGGAATTAATGGTCTAAAAGCGGCAAGAGCGGTAGCCATGCTATCCTACCGAAACTACGAAACTTACCAGACCACTCAATTGGATGAAGACGATGAAAAAACAGGTGATTTCAAAGCTTCATCCTATCAAAGGTACCAAGGTCTAAAACTTTCCCAACGCTTCAATGCTTTTACTTACTGGATTCTCTCAGAGGCCATGGATTCGCACAATATTGGTAGGGGAAGAGGAGGAGTTATGAATGCATTGAAACAAATAAAAGCCTATACACAGGTAATAGGAATTTCTACTGACATCCTATTTCCAATTTCTGAACAAAGGCTAATTGCCAGAGGTATTCAGAATGTGACATATGAAGAAATAAATTCAACTTACGGGCATGATGGTTTTCTGGTAGAAACCGATCAACTGGATAAAAGTATCCGTGCCTTTTTCAAACAAAAAAACAGAAAGCAATTATTATATGGGTAAGGAAATTAATATTGGATTATTTGGATTTGGCTGTGTAGGAAAAGGGCTTTATGATGTATTGAACAATAGTAAAGGAATTTCCGCCAATATTAAAAAGATAGCGGTTAAAAACAGAGATAAAAAAAGGTCTCTCCCTTCCGAATATTTCACATTCGATAAACATGATCTGCTTGATAATCCCTCAATCAACCTGATTGTAGAATTAATTGATGATGCAGATGAAGCTTATAATATCGTAACTTATGCGCTTAAAAAGGGCAAAAATGTAGTAACTGCCAATAAGAAATTGATTGCAGAACACATGGAAGAGTTAGTAAGTTTGCAAAATGAAACTGGCTGTTCTCTCCTTTATGAAGCTGCTGTTTGCGGAAGTATTCCCATCATCCGAACCATAGAGGAGTATTATGTAACGGAATTACTTTATTCCGTAAAAGGCATATTCAATGGTTCTTCCAATTACATTCTTTCCAAAACTTTTGAAGAAGGCTGGCCTTATGATAAGGCACTAAAAGAAGCACAGGATTTGGGCTTTGTCGAAAAAAACCCTACGCTGGATGTTGGTGGATTTGATGCTAAATACAAATTGGTTATTCTTACTGCCCATAGTTTTGGACTTTATGTAAGACCAGAGGAAGTATTTAATTACGGCATCCAAAATCTGGATATGTGTGATATTCAGTATGCTAAGGAAAAAGGGTTTAAAATCAAATTGATTCCTAAGGTTTACAGAGTTGGGGAAAACGAAGTGACTTTATATGTAATGCCACAGTTTGTGACCAATGAAAGTAACTTATACCGAGTGGATAATGAATACAATGGTGTGACGGTAGAAGCAGCTTTTTCGGACAAGCAATTTTTCAGGGGAAAAGGAGCAGGAGGTCATCCCACAGGCTCAGCAGTACTTAGTGATATAGCCGCCAATAGCTATAATTACAAATACGAATACCATAAAAATGACATCAATTCTGGTATCAAATACACTCGAATTATTGAATTGGAAATCTATTTCAGGTACTTGAATCCCGAACAATTTGAGAAAAGTAAATTCATATCAATTAAAGAAAAACACGAAAGCCCGGATTTCAATTATGTGATTGGAAAAGTGCTTTTATCTGATTTAATGGATGATGATTACTTTAGCCAGGAAGGTACTTTTATGATTCAAATTGGGGATTAAGTTCTCCAACGGGTTTCCCTTAAAATATAGAAGGATACTTTTCCTTCAGATAAGAAAAATAAGCCCGAAAATCGCTATTAAATTCTTCCTCAAACTGCTTTCTAAACTGGTTCTTATTTCCACTGTATCGCACAAATGCCATGAAGAAGGCATTGTTGGGAGTGAATTCATCAAAGTACTTTTTGTAGGCTTGATTCTTAAATGGTATCTCTTTAAAACCAGCTGTAATCTCATTAATTAGAGCTGATTTTTTCTGCTTCTTTGTGTCTATTGGAATATCTTTATCAAATGATTTGTATAGAGAATCTAACCGCTCTGTTCCTTTCAGGATATGTTTTAAGAAAAGTTCATAATCTGGTTTACGATTTACATAATAATCATATTCAGGTGAAGCCTGTCCATATTTAGACATAAGGAAATAACTGGCTCCCTCCTCCCCTATAAAATTTGCCAGATTTTCATTGTATTGAAGGTTATCTTTTATAAATAAAGTGCCATGAGTTAACTCGTGAATGATTAACTCAGCCAGATAGCCGTCTGGTTTTTCCAGCATATTGGAAAGAATTGGATCATTTAAAATTCCTAAAGTAGACCAGGCATTTACCTCTCTCATTCTGGTATCCCAGCCATTTTCTATCAAGTCCTCATTTTCCTTTTCAGCGGCTTCCTTATCAAAAAAACCTTTATAGGAAAATGTTCCCAGCACAGGAAAATCCCATTCTTTATTCTGAAAGGAAAATGGTTTACAAGCTGTGACCACCCATAAAATTGGCTCACCTTTTTGGTCATAAAGGCTGGTATAGCTGTTACTAGCATCCAAACCGACCGAATCAAACGAAAACTGGCGGATTTCCTGAATTAGTTCAATTTTTTTTTTGAGGGAGTCTGGATACTCCGGATTGTTAAGGTAATTATCAATAGGCTCAGCCTGCATCACAATTTTTATTTGCCCAAACGCCTGTTTATAGCCATAAATCACCAGATCATAATTCCATATCAGAAAGGCTAAAAGAAAAGTCAGCCCAAGCTTTAAAAAGACCTTAAAAATATTAAATGCTTTGGGGGCTTTTATCCCTTTGCCTGCATGTATGGCAGAATTTTCCGGATACTTGGGGATTTTTTCTTCATAAAACTCCTCAATCTTTTTGATGTCTTCTTCTGCATTATCAGTTGGATAAAAAGCCTCTTCATGAAAGCCTACATGCCTTCTTCCATAATCTATGTACCCCAGAATTAAAGGAACATTTGCTGCTTTAGCGATATAGTAAAATCCCGTTTTCCACTTTTCTGTGTAACTTCTAGTTCCTTCAGGAGTGATCGCTATTCCAAATTCCTCATGCTCCCTAAACTTCTCAGCCACCTGATCTACCAGTTTAGTATTCCGGCTTCTGTCGACCGGAGTTCCTCCCAGCCAATAAAATATGAACCCAATCTTTGAGTCGAACAGAGATTTCTTACCCAAATATTTCACCTTACCTGCATTGATAAAAGGGCGTGCAGCTACCCCTATGGGAAAATCCCAGTTGCTAGTATGAGGAGCAACAATGCCGACAAATTTTTTAACCTCTTTTGGAATCTTACCAGTTGTTTTCCAACCGATTACCCAAAGGAAATATCTATAGATAAGGTTTATAATAAACATATTTTGGTTTATTTCAAGAAGGTATCAAATCAATACCCTGCTAAAGTAAAAAATTAGCACAAATTCACTTTAAGTTAAGGATATTCTTTTTTAAAAGATTAAAGAAAAACCTCCATGCTTACATTGGTAGAACTCAATCATCCATCATTCCTCAAAAAAATAGAAATTAAGTTTAACATGTTTTACTCTTTTTTAACATGCTTTTAACAGCCTTGCTTTCATCTGTTCTATACATTTGGAAAGGATATATTTTCCAGTAGTGTGGATAATCCAATTTCACATTATTTGAAGTTGCTTCCAGTACCTGTCAAACCGATAAGTATTATCAAATAAAAAAGATTGATACATGGAGCAACCATTTTCATTTTTCCAGCATTTAAAGATTTGAATACCATAGAAAAAAACTACCACAAATTGAAGGACGAGCAAATCATAAATTGGTGTAAGCAAGGAAAGGCCAGTGGGCAGCGGATTCTTTATGACCAATTTTCTACAAAAATGTTCCGTCTTTGTTTCAGGTATATCCGAAATGAGTTTGACACTGAAGATGTGTTGATTAAAGGTTTCATGAAAGTTTTTACCAATATCCATAAGTTCGAATACAGAGGAAATGGCAGTCTGGAAGGATGGATAAAAAGGATCATGATCAATGAGTCACTCATGTTTTTACGAAAGAAAAACAATTTCAATTTAGTGCAATCTACAGAAGCCCAATTCGTAGAAACTGAAGAAAATTCATTGAGTAAACTAGCTGCAGAGGACATTTACACCCTAATATTAGAACTACCCACAGGATACAGAACAGTATTTAACCTTTATGTAATTGAAGGTTATAGCCATAAAGAAATTGGAGAGATGTTGGAAATTAGTGAAAACACTTCCAAATCTCAACTCAGCAAATCGAGAGCTGCTTTAAGAAATCTATTATTAAAAAATGGTATCAATAATGAGAGATGACGATTTAGATAATTTATTCCGTTCCGCCATGGATGACCTTGAGGGTATACCACCTCAGGTGAACAATTGGGATGTTGACAAAACATTCGGCAAGATCCAGGAACAACTGAACCCCAAAAACACCAGGAAATTCCCAGGTATTTTTGACCTTGCCGCTGCTGTGGTAATCACTATACTTACTATAGGATATGCCACAAATTACCTTGTAGAAGAGAATATAATTGACGGTGAAGAAATTGCATCTGTTTTAGATTTTTCATCTGATGATCAGGCTGTAGAAACTAACCTTCTTCCTTCAGAAATGGATAACCATAATGAAAATGGTTCTTTTTTATCCAGTTCAGAGGAGCAGGAAAAAACTTTCCCTGAAATCAATTTAAAATCTGTGGATTATCAGTTTGCTTCTGCTGCTTTAGCAGATAATAATGCTCCTATTAATAATCAAATTAATAATGGTACTTTGCTTAATAGCGAAACCAGAAATCAGAAAAACTTCAACTTTGTTTTCAATTCTCCATTTGCAGGGTTTTCAAATAAAAATAAGCAAAAATCAGGCAGCCCATTTGATGAGCAGGAGACCTTAGGATTAGGTATTGATCGAACTAAAGCACCTCATCAGGTTAGTCTTTCGTTTCCGATAGGTTTTAGTTATATGGCTGATAATTTTGCTCCAACTATTTCTGGAAGAGTGGCATTAAATAAACAAAGCAAAAAGAATATTGATAAAATTTCTTCAATTGCAGCATCTATTTCTTCTTATCATTTTATGGAGAAAAATGAAGCAGGAAAAATGTCAGTTGATTCCAGGTTTTTTGTTGAAGCTTCTCTAGGCAAGTTTTCATCAAGAGATGATAAAATAATTTCCGGTCATGAAATTGGTGCAGGATATATGCTTGGAAGTGATAATGAAAAATTTCAGGGCAAAACTTTTAAAGTAAACTATTCTATTTCCGTGAAAAATAAAATTAAGGTTACACCAGAAGCCATCATCACTGATAACTTTAGCAAAGTTTACCCGGGAATAAAAGTGACACTTATTTAGAAAAAAGTTGATATAAGATATCTTAATGTAAAGCAGATCAAAAATAAATTTGATCTGCTTTTTTATTTTTAATTGGTTATAGATGGAAGTATTTCCCCTTACATAAAACTTGTTAAATCTTTTATTTATTTTTTTTTCAAAAATCACCTAAAATTTAAGACTGACTTTAAAAGGTATAGCAGGGTAATTTTGAGGCTTTTAAAATAAATTTTTAGATATGAACAAATTCTCAATATTTTTTACCCTTTCCATTTTGATTCTCATTATTGCTTGTGATAAAGAAGATAACTCCTCTTTACCAGAACCTGCACCGGAAGCTTGTATCCAACTTAGTGATACAATTGTTCCTGTAGGAGAAGTTGTTGAATTTTTAAGTTGTTCACAAAATTCCAATAGTGTTTTATGGATTCTTTCAGGAATTGATTCATTTGAGATGGAGCAATTTACATATTCATTTGATACTCCAGGTGTTAAGGACATTACCTTGGTAGCTGAAAATAATTCCGGGGATCAAAAATATAGTTTTGCAAGTATAACAGTAACTGGAGAGGAAGGTAAGATTTATGGGGAACCAGACCTCACTAACAATTATTATCCACAGGATATAGTTTCCACTCCAAATCAAGGATTTTTAGTAACCTATCGGTTATGGCCTTCCGTTGGCAGTAATGAACAATCACAACTTAGAATTGTAGCACTGGATGCCAATGTCGAATTTAAAAACTCATTTGTTTTACAGGTAGGAGGGGCAAATCCTTTATACAGTGATATTTTGAACTTGTCGAATGGAAAAATTGGTATTACATGGTCAGATTATATTAGCGGATACTCTGGAGGCTATTTTGGTTCATTAGAATCTGATCTTAGTAGTTCTGAAATCAATACTCTTAATCCTTCAGGTATGCAACTGGGATTTAAGGGACTGATAGAAAAAGAGAAAATTTTATATAATTTTGGTTTTCAAGGGGATAATTATGATTATGAATTGTTCATTAGAAAAACAGAACTAGATGGGACTTTTATTGAAACTAAAACTATTTCAAAATCTGACACTTCTTTGGTTCCTTATAAAATGGTACCAACTGAAGATAATGGTTTTGTAATAGCCGGATTAATAAATACAAACATTGGAAGCCAAGATATAACTAAAGAAATAGCTTTTATTTTAAAAGTGGATGCCAATTTTAATATTATTTGGGAGAAATATTTTGGGGTAAAGGATCAGTTTGAGCAAATTCATTACCTTTTAGAAACCTCTGATGGTATTTTATTTAGCTATGGTTATAATGATAATTTGTATTTTCAAAATATCAGCCCAGATGGGAAGAAGGTTGTTGAGCATACAATCGATGTTGTATTATCAAACACGGAAGGAGACATAATTGATTTCGGAAGTGGCTATTTAATAGCTACTGGTAGTACCTTGTTAAAAACTGATTATCAGTTTAATATTATTTCCAAAAAATTCCTCAATTCCAGGAGTAAAGCAATCAGAATTATCAAAAGAATTGAAGGTGGTTTTGCCCTATTAATGGACCAAGCCATCCGTAATGCGGAACATAATATCAGCCCCTCTAATATTTACATTGTAAAACTTGATGAGAGTGGAGAAGTGGAGTACTTTCAAAATTAATGAAGCAGATTCAAATTTGAAATAAGAAGAGTGTATAACAAATCGGGTGTATGTGATTAAGCGACCTTTTTATATAAGCACGATAGCTCCTGTTGAATAAAATGGTGGATGTAATTGTCCCAATCCTCATTTTTTTTGATAGCTCTTATATTCAACATTTTTTGAGCAC
>JAHQVQ010000444.1 GCA_019634305.1 Flammeovirgaceae bacterium
AGCACTTTATAAGAAAAATAATATGTGGTATGGATCGGAAATTCATACTGGAGACAAAATTCATCTGAGAAAAAATAAGCCATTGTAATTCTTTAAAAAATTAAATAATCTTTATTAAGCTAAGCCTGTCACCTGACAGGCTTATTTTTTTGCATTTGTGTTAGATATTGAGAAAGAAAATATTTTCATCGATTTATTTCTACTCATTTGAATTATTATATTTGCTGCATGGCGAAACTCCGACTTCTCAACGGAAAATTAATCGACATTATCATTAGTCGATTGAGTAAACAATTGATCGAAAATCATGGTGAATTTTCCGATTCAGTAATTCTTGGATTGCAACCTAAAGGTATTTTTTTAGCTGAAAGAATTAAATCCAGGCTTTTAGAATTATCTGGGGTAGAATTGCCTATTGGCTATATTGATACTACTTTTTATAGAGATGATTTTAGAAGAAGGGATTCACCACTTACACCAAATTCAACTAATGTTCCTTTTATAATTGAGGATAAAAAAGTGATATTAATTGATGATGTATTATATACAGGTCGGTCGGTTCGTGCCGCTATTAGTGCTATGCTTGCTTTTGGAAGGCCTAGGAAAGTAGAGCTTTTAACCTTAATTGATCGGAAGTATAGTAGAGATTTGCCGATAGAAGCGAATTATGTTGGGAAAACAGTGAATTCCATTCAATCGCAAAGGGTAATTGTTGAACTAGGGGAACAGGGGTTTGAAGAAGATAATATCTGGTTAGTAAATCAGGTGAAATAAAGTGCTTTTTAAATTAAGAAAAATATTTTAGAATTTATTAAAGACATTAATGGCGGATTTAAGTGTAAAGCATCTCCTTGGAATAAAAAATTTAACCGAACAAGATTTACAAACCATTTTTGAAACAGCGGATCAATTTAAGGCTGTTATTAATCGATCGATTAAAAAAGTTCCTTCCCTTAGAGATATAACTATAGCCAATGTCTTTTTTGAAAACTCTACTCGTACCAGATTATCATTTGAATTAGCAGAAAAAAGACTTTCTGCTGATGTTATAAACTTTTCTTCAGCTTCAAGTTCTGTGAAAAAAGGAGAAACTTTACTGGATACGGTGAAAAATATTCTATCCATGAAAGTGGATATGATTGTGATGAGGCATTCCAGTCCAGGAGCACCACATTTTTTAGCCAAACACATTAATGCCAATATTGTAAATGCTGGTGATGGTACTCATGAACATCCCACTCAGGCATTATTGGATACTTATTCAATTAGAGAAAAGCATGGTGAAGTAGGAGGGAAGAAGGTGGTAATTATTGGAGATATTTCTCATTCCAGAGTGGCTTTATCTAATATTTTTGCCTTACAAAAACTTGGTGCAGAGGTTATGATTTGTGGACCGGTAACCCTTTTGCCAAAGTACATTTCAGATTTAGGGGTAAAAGTGGAATTGGATGTGAGGAAAGCTTTAGAATGGTGTGATGTTGCTAATATTCTGAGAATTCAATTAGAACGACAGAAAACCAAAAATTTCCCATCTCTAAGAGAATATTCCCTTTACTATGGAGTGAACAAGAAAATGTTAGATTCTTTAAATAAAGAAATTACGATCATGCATCCAGGCCCTATAAACAGGGGAATTGAAATAACTTCAGATGTCGCTGACTCAGAGCATGCTATAATTTTGGATCAGGTAGAAAATGGAGTTGCTGTAAGAATGGCAGTTCTTTTCCTTTTAGCCCAAAAGCATTAATATTTACTTTTATTTTAGTTTGGAATAAGTGTGTATTCGTAAGTTGGATTTGTTTTATCCAACTCTTCTGGAACAGTGAAGGAGATTACAAGTGTACTCTCAGATAAGCTTACCACTGAATTGCTGGCAGCTTCATTAGAGGTTTCATTGTAAATAATGAATGTGGTTGTCAATTTCCATGTGCCATCTGTTCCCTGAAAAGGTGCATCAGGCCTGGGAGCTGAACCTTGAACTATTGAATAAGTAGATGCATTCCCTTCACTATCAGAACTAAATGTGATAGAAAATCCAGTGTTTCCAAAACTAGGATCTTCAAACCCATTAATTTTTACAGATTGAATTCCCCATTTTTTTGAAATTTTCTGTGCATCAGTAAGATTAGGCTTTGGGTCTTCTTTACATGAAAAAAGAACTAAAAATGTTATCGAGAAGAGAATTAAAGAATATCTTCTTATTAAATTCATGTATCTTTTTTTAGGCTAAGGAATAATTTAATGGTTAAAAATCACAACCCTACTTCTTATAATCCATAATATTTAAAACCTGATCACAAAAATCATATTCAATTTTTTGATTGGAACAGATGATAATTGTTTTGTTCAGGTATTTTTTTTTGATTAAGTCCAAATACCAATTTGTATTGATTTGATCAAAGTTTGAAGTTGGTTCATCCAATAAAACGAGGTTGTTTTTAGTGTATAAAGCCAAGCCAAGTTTAAGTTTTTGCTTCATTCCAGAGGAAAAATTTTTGACTATTTTATCTTCAAATCCCCGGAAACCTGTTTTGGCAATGAATTCAGCTTTATCAATTTCCAATGCTTTGAATTTAAGATAAAAATCAATCAATTCAGAAAGTTTAAACTCTTCAATCAATTCAGTATAAGGACCTGCATAAGAAAGTAGTTTGAATATTTTTTCAACTGGAATATTCTCCCCATTTAATGAATACTTTATTTCTCCTGAGGAGAGTTGGTCTATCCCAGCAATAATCCTAAGTAGAGTTGTTTTGCCACTTCCATTGTTACCTGTTATGGCATATTTCTTTCCTATCTCAAACTGGAAATCAAGCTTTTTGAATATCCAGTCTCTGGCAAATTTTTTATTTAAGGCAGTTAATTGAATATCCATTTATTAAAAAGAAAAGGGCTGATTCCAGAAAAAAATTAATGATAACCTTTAATAATTCCCCTTTCGGAACTGGTAATAAAATCCAGAATAATATTTTTTTCGTCAGATTCAGGAAGTTCCTCCTTTATTGTTTTCAATGCATTGGTTTTATTATTTCCTTTTAGGAAAAATTGTCTATAAACCTCCTGAATTTCACCAATTTTGTCTTGCGAAAAGCCACTTCTTTGCAACCCAATTGAATTAATTCCACTATAGATTAGAGGCTCTCTGGCAGCAGTGATAAAAGGAGGAACATCTTTTCTTACTAATGATCCTCCACCAATCATGGTATGAGGACCGATCTTAACAAATTGATGGACAGCTGTAGTACCTCCCAATCGTGCATGATCCTGAATTTCCACATGGCCTGCAACTTGAACTGAGTTAGCCAAAATGCAGTAATCACCTAAAAGGCAATCGTGAGCAATATGAACATAGGCCATTAAAAGACAATGGGAACCTATTTGGGTTTTATTTTTATCAGAAGTCCCCTTATTAATGGTTACACATTCTCTAATTATTGTATGATCTCCAATTAAGGTTTGGGTTTTTTCTCCTTTATATTTAAGGTCTTGAGGTTTTCCCGAAATAACTGCTCCTGGATGAATTTCACAATTTTTCCCAATCCGGCTTCCTTCCATTATAGAAACATTTGGACCAATCCATGTTCCATCTCCAATCGCTACATCTTTTTCTATAGTGGTAAATGCACCAACTACTACATTTTCTCCAATTTTTGCCTCCGGATGAATATTTGTATAGGAATGAATCATTTTCTTTTTTTCTTGAAAGCAGTATATTTTTTAATGTAAGTCATTTTTAGATTCGTTAATAAACATAAAAAAATGCTACTAAACCTTATCCAAATTTATAAATTAAATTTCTTTCTTCACCAAACATGCTGAAACGTTTGCCTCGCATGCTAATTTACCAGCAACATAAGCTTGTCCTTTCATTTTAGCAATTCCCCTTCTGATTGGAGCTAATAGCTCACATCTTATAACTAGAGAATCTCCAGGAACTACCATTTTTTTAAACCTGCAACCATCGATTCCTACGAAATAAGTCCAGTATTGTTCAGGGTTATCCACAGTATTCAATAGTAAAACCCCTCCTGTTTGCGCCATAGCTTCTATTTGTAATACACCTGGCATAACTGGATTTCCAGGGAAGTGCCCTTGAAAAAATGGCTCATTGATGGTCACATTTTTTACTCCTGTTACAGAATGTTCATCCAATTGGATGATTTTATCAATTAACCGAAATGGATAACCGTGGGGAAGTACTTGGGAAATTTGATTGATATCTAATACGGAAGGCATTTTAGGATCATACTCTGGGATATTCTCTGACTTGGAGTTCTTTTGCATCATCCTTTTTATTTTCTTTGCAAAAGCTACATTGGCAGCATGTCCTGGTCTTGCCGCTAAAATTTGTCCTTTTATTGGTCTTCCTGCCAAAGCAAGGTCACCAACTAAGTCAAGAAGTTTATGTCTTGCAGGTTCATTATTATGTCTAAGTTCTACATTATTTAGAATTCCCTCCTCCTTTACTTCGACTTTCGGCAAATTAAAAAGATGGGCTAATTCATCTAATTCCCCATCACTTACAACTCTATCAACCACTACAATCGCATTATGGAAATTTCCACCCTTAATCAGGTTATTTTTCCTCAACATTTCCAGTTCATGTAAAAAACAAAAAGTTCTTGAAGAAGCAATTTCTTTTGGGAACTGGCTAATGTCATTCATAGAAGCATGCTGACTTCCCAAAACTGGTGAATTGTAATCTACCATTACAGTTACTCTGTAATCATTGAGTGGCAATGCAGCAATTTCAACTTGTCTTTCACTTTCTTTATAAAAAATGCTCTCTGGAATTTCATAAAAATTCCTCATTACATTTTGTTCCTCAAGGCCTACTGATTCTATTGCCTCAATAAATTTAATAGAACTGCCATCCATTATCGGAGGTTCAGGTCCATCTATTTCAATTAAAACATTGTCAATTTCCATCCCTACCAAAGCCGCAAGGGTATGCTCTACGGTATTAATCCTAGCACCGGATTCTTCAATTGTAGTTCCTCTTGATAGGTCAACTACGTTATCTACATCTGCATTTACGATTGGTTCACCTTCCAGGTCAATCCTTTTGAATTTGATTCCATGATTAGGCTTAGCCGGAACAAAAGTCATATTTGCTGGAACTCCTGTATGTAACCCTACTCCCGATACCGTTACACTCTTTTTTAATGTATGTTGCTTTGTCTTCATTTCTGTTTTGCTATCTATTCACTAAAACCCAAAAAGTAGGATAATGCTGTATTTTTTTATTCTTAAAAATTCTAGTTTGTCGTTAAAAAAATGACAGAAAAGATCAATAATAACCTTAAAAACTATTGACTATTTAAATATTCCTTTTCTAACTTTTGTATCTTTCTTAATAAATCTGGTAGTTTTTTATAGACAACAAAAATTCTTTTGAAGTCTTTCATATCAATTGCAGGAGAACCAATTATAGTTTTACCCTCTTCAGTAAAATTTCCTCTAACTCCGGAATTTCCGGCTATTTGAGTTCGATTAGGAATTTTGCCGTGTCCTGATATAGCTACTTGTCCACCTATCATACAGTTTTCTCCAATTTCAGTAGAACCAGCTACCCCTGTCATGGCTGCCATCACCGTATTTTTACCAATGGTAACATTATGAGCAATTTGAATAAGGTTATCTAATTTCACCCCAGATTCAATAATGGTGGATCCTGTAGTTGCACAATCGATAGTAGTATTTGCTCCAATATTTACATGATCCTCTAATACTACATTACCAATTTGTGGAATATCCTTATAAGTCCCATCTTTTTGAGGAGCAAAACCAAAGCCCGGACTTCCAATAACAGCTCCGGCATGGATTGTACAATAATTACCAATAACTGAATTTTGAAGTACCTTTACTCCTGGATAAAGTATTACATTATCTCCAATTTTTACATTTTCACCAATAAATACCTGTGGATATATTCTGCAATTTTTACCTATTGATACATTTTCGGATATATAGGCAAAGGCGCCAATGTATTCCTCTTCACCAATAGTAGCCTTCTCATGAATAAATGATGGTTGTTCTATTCCTTTTTTGCTAAAGGATGTAAGTCGCTGATATTCTTCAAGTAGAGTACTAAAAGCAGAATAAGGATCTTCAACAACAATTAAAGTAGTATTTATATCTTTTTTTGGTACAAATGTTTTGTTTACCAAGACAGCACTAGATTGCGTCTCATAGATGAATTTTTCATATTTAGGATTTGCAAGAAATGAAATAGCACCTGCCTCTCCCTCCTGAATTTTAGCTATTTTATTGATTTTGTCCTCTTCGGAACCCTGTATTTCTCCTCCAAGTAATACGGCTATTTGCTTTACGGTAAATTCCATTTATGATTGCCTCTCTGTTTTCCCTAAATTTTGTGCAAATTAACAAAAGGTTAATCTTTTATTTAAGAGCACAAAGATAAAACTTTAGGGTAGCATAGGTAAAATTTTTTAACAATTTTACTCAAAGCTTCAATATTTGGTAGATCTGAGGCTTTAGCTACGTCCAGAATTTCTCCTTTTTTAGTTTTTATTAAAATATTTTGGTCATATGGGATATATCCCGAGTTGGTAATTTTTCCTGATGAAGACATGAATTTTGATTCAGTAGGAGATAATTTATATTCCTCCTGAATTCTCTTTCTGATATTCTTTAACTTGTCCTTTTTAATTTTCTCATTGGATAGTTCCACTTTAAAAAGTTTCCTGTGGAGAAGCATTTTACTAAGCATACTTAGTACTTTATCCTTATGTGATACCCAAAACTTAATTCCTCCCCAGATATCGTAATCATCTAAAGAGGCAAAAGCTAAAATAAAGTCATAGTTGGTTTCGAAATCAGAAAAGGAAATGTTTTTTTCAAAAAATAATTTTAAATTTGGTGAACATGGAAGATCATTTCCTTTTCTTACCAGGTATCTTGCCCGTTTTATTAATTGAATCAACATTTGCTCAGTACTTACAGTAGTCTTATGCAAATAAACCTGCCAATACATTAATCTTCGTGCATTAAGAAAATTTTCTATGCTATAAATTCCTTTTTCTTCTACTACAATTCGGTCCTCATCGATATCAAGCATTCTAATTATACGATCGAATGCAACCTTTCCTTCAATAACTCCTGTAAAAAAGCAATCACGCTGAAGGTAGTCCAATCGGTCCATATCTAATTGACTGGATACTAATTGGTGGAAGAATTTTCTATAATAGGTATTATTAAAAATACTAATTGCAAGAGTTAACCTTCCATCAAATTCTTTATTGAGGTGATCCATTAGAAGTAATGACATGTTTTCATGATGGACACCATTTAATATACTGGATTCTAACGCATGTGAAAACGGTCCATGGCCTATATCGTGGAGTAAAATGGCTATAGTAGCCGACTCATATTCTTCATCAGAAATTTCATTACCTTTTATCCGTAGCACATCTAAACTTACGGTCATTAAATGCATAGCACCTAAGGCATGATGAAATCTCGTATGAAGTGCTCCTGGATAAACAAAACCTGTAAGTCCAAGTTGTTTTATTCTCCTAAGTCTTTGGAAAAAGGGGTGTTGAATAATATCAAAAATCAATTCGGTTTTAAGAGACAAAAATCCATAAACCGGATCATTTATTATTTTTTTTTTCATTTACTGAGTGGTGGTCTGGATGTTTTTGATTTTACATTTTTATAAAAACATCCTTAAAAACTGTTTGGTTAATAGAAGAATCCTAAACTAAAAAGCGCCCTGATTTTATTATGATTTGTAACCACAATAGGTTCTTGTTCATTATCCAAAACATATGGAGAAGTAGTTGTTTCAAATAATTCGGAAACAAGTCCAAAATCAAAAAACATATTATTTTTCCTTAATCCACAACCTATTGTAATGGACTGCTTACCTCCAATCGGACCATTTCCAGAACTATATGGATCGCCATAATTGGCATAACCTGCTCTAATTCGATTTGAATTTAATCTTATTTCTCCACCAATTCTCAGGTTTAACGTACCCTTATACAAATTGGAAATAGTTCTGTTATCTCCTGAGAAATCAAATCCAGCATCTGTTCCATCATCTGCATACCTAGGTTTTTTTAATGATGAATTTTGATAGCCAACATACTCTACATCAGCAGAAATAAAACCTTTCTTTCCAAAGAAGTAAGAAATTCCCCCATTGTATCTGGCAGGTGTTTTCAAATTATAAATTAGATCGGCATAAAGAGCTTCTTTTGTTTCATCTGTTAATATTTTTTCAATAGGAGAGCCATCAGGGTTAAATCCATCAATTATCCTTATACTATTATGTTTGGATGTCATTTCTTCGGAAAAGGATTCCGTAATTCTTATGGAAGTAGCTGTAACTCCACTTAGACCGACTCTTATCCGATCTGTAATTCTATATATAATTCCTCCTTTAAAATTAGCTCCTAAACCGGATTGTGATAATCTGTCGATATACACTAATTCAGTAAAATTTGGAGCTCCGTCTTTAGTTTCGGTATACTCCCCAATGCTTTCATAATTTACAGTTTGCAAACCTAATCCCAATCCATAATAGAATCTGTCTCCAATATTTCCTCCATATGAAAAGTCCCATTCAAATTGAGCTCCTTTAGTAGTTATACTTCCTTTTTGAATTGTTGGAAATTGTACTGGATCATCTACATATGTTAAATAGGTGTTATTAGTTCCGGGATCTTCGAAAATATCAGGATTAATTAAATATGTGAAATAGGCTAACCCTAAAGTATTGAAAGCTCCATCAATGCCTTGGTTATCAAATACCTGCCAATCTATCCCAGTTGCTCGTTCAATGAAAAAATCGACTAACTGATTTCTATTATTTACTCCTTCATAAGAAATAGTGCTATTAAAATCCTGGATTCTGTTAACCGTAAACCCGAATGACCCTCCATAATCCTGATTATCCCCATTTTTTGCTTTTGAAATCACAATGCCAAAATTATTGAGATTTAAGGTAAATCTCGAATCTTTAGTAGTTTCACTAAGATATTTTGAAGAAGAATTGTTAAATCCCATTGCAGGGGTAAAACTTACTTCTGATTTCCTATAAAATCCCAAGCCAGCAGGGTTTTGGATTGAATTTGTTATATCTCCTCCAATGGCTGTTCCAGCTCCTGCCATACCCTGAAACCTTGCACTTCCCATGAATGTAGTTCTTGAAAACCTTAAAGCATCTTTATAGTAGCCAAATGCATCAGGATCAATTTGGGAAAATGCTGATAGGTTGACAAAAATTAGTAAAAAAAATAAAGCAAATTTCTTCATATCGATAATTAGGATTAGCTGGAACTTATATTACCTAAATTATTTCATTCTAATAGGTTGGATAAAATATCTGATTAAATAATTTGGTGCGAAATTAACAAATTTTATTTCACATTAAATCTTGCTTAAAAATTTAAATTGGCTCTAATATTCCAAAATAAAATTCTTGTTAACTAAAAAAATGTTAAAAAATTTTCTGTCCATTACCAATAAAAAAGACGAATTGAATTTAATCAATTCGTCTTTTTTATTTACTCTTTAATATTTTAATGTCCTCCTCTTACACCTCTGCTAGGCGCAGATCTTACAGGTGAGGATGAACCTCCTCCATAAGATGATCTGGAAGGAGAACTATATGATGATGAACTTCTTGAAGGAGAAGAATAATTTGAATTGCTACTTCTTGTAGGTTTAGCATAACTATTATTCCATGAATTTGAATTACCAGATCCAGACCTGTTAGAATAATTATACTTATTAGAATTCGAATATCTTCCACTATTGGAATAATTACTTCTATTTTCAGTGCCGGCAATTCTTGAAGAATACATTCTCCTATTGGCAAGCTGGTTAACTGCTGTTTTAGAAGCTGGAGTATATTTATTTCCAGTTCTTGTCATTCCTCCTCTTGGTGCCCTGGTTTTAGTAACTGTATTAGCCCTTTCTACTCTGGTTACTGCTCCACCGTAATAATTATAGCGTCTATTATATCTATTGCCATAATAAGACCCCATTCCAATTCCCATTGATAGTCCACTGTAAGGGTTTCCAAAACTTGTTCCATAACCCATTCCAAAGCTATTGCCAAAACTTCCAAATCCCATTCCCATGCTTAATCCAGGGGAATAACCAAACGGAGAATAGCCATATGGGGAGTAACCATACGGAGACATCATCGAAGAATATGGGTTATAAGAATTATATCCCATCATATTATTACTGTAAAAGGGATCACTATAGAAACTATTTGAATAAGGAGAATTGTAATATAAACTGTTTCTAGTATTCCAATATCTTGAATTATTCCAGTGATTCATGGAATTTGAACCAAAAACATAATCTTCATCTACCAAATTAAAATCCTCAGAAAAATAATTGTATGCTGTAGGATTCTTGGTAGTGGTTTCTCCTTTAAAATCAGGATTTGCGAATTTAGATTGAGGCTCATTATTAAAATCAGCCGGCTTTAAATCCTCAGTGAAAATAGGTCTTTTATTGATTTTCTGCCTATCAGCCATGGTGAAGTATAAATCATCATCTTCAACCTGGGAAAAGGCATTAAATCCAATTAGACAGCTTGTGATAAATACCAGAAAGAATTTGTTTTTCATATTACTTTAATATTAAAGAGTAAAGTTTATAATCAAACAGCTTAATAAATATAATAATTCACTTAAGACTGTTTAAAAACCTTATATATTTGCCAATCATTTTTATTAAAGACGTCATTTTCATTAATAAAGTTGGAAAAAGGTATTTGTCTTTTGAACAAATATAAGAATTTTTATAAGATTCTTAAAAGATAACTAATTTTTAAGTTAAACTCAAAATAGAAAAGAATATGGGAAAAGGAATTCCTAAAAGAAGTGAGGACTATTCCTTATGGTATAACGAGTTGGTGAAAAGGGCTGATTTAGCTGAAAATTCTGCTGTGAGAGGCTGTATGGTAATTAAGCCACATGGTTTTTCTATTTGGGAAAAAATGCAGGCCAGCCTGGATAAAATGTTTAAAGACACAGGACATTCCAATGCATATTTCCCGATATTTATTCCAAAGTCTTTTTTAAGCAAAGAAGCGGATCATGTAGAAGGGTTTGCCAAGGAATGTGCAGTGGTAACTCATTATCGACTTAAAAATGCGGAAGATAAAAAAGGGGTTATTGTTGATCCTGATGCCAAATTGGAAGAAGAGCTAATCGTAAGACCAACTTCTGAAACGGTAATTTGGAGTACTTTCAAAAACTGGGTTCAATCTTATAGAGATTTACCATTATTAATTAACCAATGGGCAAATGTTGTAAGATGGGAGATGAGGACACGTGTGTTCCTTAGGACTACTGAATTTTTATGGCAGGAAGGACATACAGCACATACCACCAAAGGGGAAGCCTTAGCTGAAACAAAACAAATGCTTGATGTTTATGCTGATTTTGCCGAAAAATTCATGGCATTACCGGTAATTAAAGGAGTGAAAACAGAATCGGAAAGATTTGCAGGAGCAGTTGATACATATTGCATTGAGGCTTTAATGCAAGATGGAAAGGCACTTCAGGCAGGTACTTCTCACTTTTTAGGACAAAATTTCGCAAAAGCATTCGATGTAAAGTTCCTTAATAAGGAGAATAAACAGGAATTAGTTTGGGGAACATCCTGGGGAGTAAGTACTAGGCTAATGGGTGCATTAATTATGGCTCATTCTGATGATGATGGTTTAATAATTCCTCCAAAATTAGCATCAATTCATGTAGTGATTGTTCCTATTTATAAAAATGAAGGACAATTAGCCAGCATTGGAGAGAAAGCCAAAGAAATTAAGGATAGCCTGGATAAATTTGGATACACGGTTAAATTCGATGATCGGGATACATATAAACCTGGATATAAATTTAATGAGTGGGAACTAAAAGGCATTCCTGTAAGAATAGCCATTGGCCCAAGGGATTTGGAAAATGGAACAGTTGAAGTGGCCAGAAGAGATACCAAAGAAAAAATCAGTTTGAAGTTTGAAGAATTGGAAAGAGAAATTCCTTCCTTAATGGAAAATATCCAGCAAAATATTTATGATAGGGCTTTAAAATTCAGAGAGGAAAAAACAATTCATGTTGATACTTATGAAGAGTTTAAAAAGGTACTTAAAGAAAAAGGAGGATTTATCTTGGCTCACTGGGATGGAACTGCTGAAACTGAAGAAAGGATTAAAAATGAAACTAAGGCTACTATTAGATGTATTCCCTTAGATAGTCCTGAAGAAGATGGAAAGTGTATTTATTCAGGTAAACCTTCTATAAAAAGAGTGATGTTTGCTGTTGCTTACTAAGACCTTATTGAAAAAAATAAAAAAACTCCTGAGAAATCCGGAGTTTTTTTATATCAACCTCATTTTGGATAATGTGACGGAAACTGCTGATACACAAGCTGTTTCACTTCTTAGCACCCTGTTTCCTAAACTGGAAAGAATAAATTTATTAGTTCTAAATAGTTTTCTTTCCATATCAGACCATCCTCTTTCCGACCCAATGGCTAGTATTGTTTTTTGTTGTGGAAACTTTCCTTCAGAAAGTTTTTCCGTAGCCTCATAATTATCAAGAGCAACCTTATTGGAGTGATTATCAATAGTTTTTAAACACTCCTCCAAGTTTTTAAAAAAACTTACCTTCGTTAACAAACTACTGAAGGCTTGTTCTGCCCCTTCTATTAAATACTTCTCCAGATTTTCGAGAGAATACATTTTGCTCTGAGCATATGATTTTTCCCCTTTTTCAGTACCTACAAATTTTATTTCTGATACTCCTAAAGTAGCAAGGTCTTTAACCACGCGTTGCACATTTACAGGGCGGATATAACCGAGGATTATGGCAATTGGATGAATTTGAATTTGTTCTTTAAAAAAAGAAGTGGAAATATGGATAAATTCCTTATCAATACTTTTGATAGTGGCTTTTCCTTTTTCTTTATTAATAATTCCAATATCAACTTTATCTCCGATTTGAGCTCTAAGAACCTTAATAATATGTTTACTTCTATAATCATGAATAGGAATTTTATTTTCCGATAATTCTTCCTGATCAAATAAAATTAGATTCATTCTCTATGGACTTTGAT
>JAHQVQ010000445.1 GCA_019634305.1 Flammeovirgaceae bacterium
AGGAGAAAAGAAGGGAACAAAAAAAATAGATGTTAAACCGGGGACACTACCAAGTTTTGCCTCCTGAGGGGGCAAAAGTAATTTTACCCCCTTCTAGGGGTTATCTCAAATCCCCATCCTCAGGGTGGGGATCTTTTAATTAAACTTAAGCATGTAAACTGAAAGATTTTCTTCCTTTTAAACCAGGTTTCCCATTATTCCCTATTCTTTCCTGTAAAAATATCAACGTTCGGATTGATTGGATTTCCTGAGCCTCTTCGAAAAGAAACTATCTGTCCTACATGGTGTATTGCATCTGAGATGGGACCATTCAGCAAATTCCATAGTGGTAAAGCAAACTTATTTTCTCCTTGCTGGATTAATATCTCTAGCGATTTAAAATCTTCATCTGTTATTTGAGCCATCAAATGGCTTGCTTCCTTTAGCTCATTTAAAGTGCGAGACCTGATCTGATCAAAATTAAGTTTTTCTTTCTTGGTAGGTGTAGCATTATATTTTCCTTGAGATATCCGTAAAATGAAGCCGGAAATATCTAAAATATGCTCTAAAGTTTCAAAGGATGATCTGGATTCATCACTAATGCTGAAGGAAAGATCAGATTGTGTTAAAGATTCGGTTGCCCAATAATACCTGTACCCAAGACCATCTATAAACCTTTTTATGATATTACCTTGAGATAGGGTTTTGGGAAATTCTCCAATCTCCTGATATGGGAGAGAATTTAAATTTATTGCAGATTCTTTTGCTAAATTTTTCATGTTTATCTATTAATTTTTCTAGTAAATATTTTTTTCACTAATACAACCAGTTGTATTAATAAATCAGTTGCAAACATATTTATAGTGATCTATATTTACAAGTAGTTTTTAATTAAAATCACATTAAATGAAAAAAGAATCTAGATCTGGTTGCTCTATAAATTTAGCTCTTGAGGTATTTGGTGATAAATGGACATTGCTAATAATCCGTGATATTATGTTGGGGAATAAGCGCCACTTTAGGGAGATATTGAAATCAGATGAAAAAATTTCTACAAATATTTTGACGGACCGGTTGAATATGTTAGAAGAACAAGGGATTATCACCAAACAGAGCGATTCTTCTCACAAACAAAAATTTATATACAGTTTGACTGAAAAAGGGATTGATCTTTTACCTGTTATTACTTCCATTGCTCATTGGAGTCTTAAGCACGAGCAGGTGGATGAGGTTTCTTCAAAGCACACTCAATACCTGATAACTGGTGGTGATTCCTTAATTAAAAAGTTTATGGAAGATTTGAAAGAAAAACATTTGAGTAAATTCGGATCGTAAATCCTACGAAAGTATTTCGGAAATTCAATTTCCAAAATGCTAGGTAAGCTTGTTTGGTTTGAGAAATTAATAAATATGATTGATTTAATAGAAGGATTAAAGAAGTTAGAAATACCAAATCTAAAATGGGGGATTACTACTAATCAAGTATTGGATAGGCTTGGCTCTTCTTTGTATTCAGGACCTGGAATATTATTTTACGATGGTTTTGAACTTTATTTTGATCAGGATTCCTGTTTGGAAATGGTTATGATCAATGTTTTTAAAATTGGGAAAAAGTGTAATACTTTTCGAAATATAAAATGGCTTAATAAAGATTTAACGCTTACTAAGCTACTTAAAAAACTGTGTAAATTTAATGTTGATTTTAAGATTCATGCTAGTAATGAGGGGTTGCAAATAAGAATTTCTGATCAAATTTTTATTGTGACTGATGATGTTACAACAATTAAAGGAGATTTTTTAATTCATAAAATTTATTTTAATAAAGACGCAGTCGAATATCCGTTTTCTAAACTTCATGCTTGTACAACTTACATCGATAATATGTTATATGAAAAGTTGATAGAACATATCGCCAATGGACCATTTTCCATAAATAGTTGGATGAAGGAATTGATAAAAAAGGAAATAAAGAATTTTTCAAAAACAAAAAAGAAATAATGACCTAACGCTCCTCGGAATTTCAAATTACAAAGAGCTAGATAAATAATATTTCAAAAATAAATTCATAATTTTAAATGAGTGAATGTTTTGTTATACATCTTAAAGACGAGGAAACCACATGCCCATTGTTGCAGAAAATGTCCCGACTACAATGCAACTAGTTAATAGTAATAAAAATATGGATAGGACTAACTTACTTATCGTTTTGGGCGAATCCTTTATCCTAAAATAAAATTCTGCGGAAACGAAAGGTAATATATAACTAAAAATATACAACATATTTAGGGCTGGTCCCTGGAAAGTGTCCATATCGAAACCTACTGGGGCTTGATGAATTGTGAGCCAGAGCATAAGAAAGACCCTAAAAAACCAAACACCACTCATAGCAAGAAACAATCTAATGGCCCATCTTCTATGTTCGGTAAATTGGTGATTTATCGCTTTTTTTATGGTATAAAAAGCGCAAATAAAAATCAAGACTCCATTAATACTTATAAAAACCGACCCAATTAGCCCACCAACAGAGCCTCTTACCCAAGTCAAATAGAAGCCTGCAATTCCTATCAAGAAAGCCGAAAAAACATAAATACGCCCATTAATTCGATGGAATTTAGGGAAATTATTGCGTACTTTTTTCATTAGTTGTAGTGGCCCTCCAATTGTTATTACAGCTGCTAATAAGACATGTAATCCAAAAAAGAGGTTTCCCAAAAAGTCTTTTTGAATATATCCGTGAGGAGCTGCAGAATTCCACCTTTCAAAATCTCCAGCAATTCCACTTACACCATATAAGCCAAGTATATATAAAGAAAAAATAAACTGTCCTAAAACAACTAGAACAAACCAAATGTTTACTGAAGTTTTAAGAAATTGAATTGATCTTAAATTAGTGATTACTGGTAATGGCATAGTTTCGTTTTTTGATTATAAGAAACAAAACTAGGAGTGAATCTATTTAAGAGCGCTTCACAAATGTGAAGAAATACAAGGTGTTGAAATTAATTTATTCTATTTCTTTTCGTATTCTACTTAAACTACCAGGGTTTATACCTAAATAGGAAGCGATATATTTTAGAGGAATATTTTGAAGAATTCGAGGATGGTTTTTTAATAATTTTAGATAACGTTCTTCTGCGGAAAGTGTAGCTAAATCAATAACACGTTGTTTGTTTTTTTCAAGTTGTTGCTGTAATATTAGCAAACTATACTCCATTTGAGTAATGCCTAATTTAGCAGTTATTTCTATATCATCACGGTTTATTTGTAGCAATTCGCAATCTGTAATACAATGAAGGTTTTCATTTGAAATCGTTCGATTCATAAAATGATTATAAGAAGTAAAGAAGCGAGGTCCATCATTGATGTCAGTGGTGATTTCCTGACCCTCTTTGTCGTGATAATAATTCCGCATGAAACCAGTAACAATAAAATTATGATATTTATGAATTGTACCTTCTAATTCCAGAATAGTATCTTTTTTCACAAAAATTGGCTTAAAGTATTTACAGCAGATTTCCTGATCAATTTCCGGAATATCAACCAGTAGCCGGACATAATTAAATAACACTTCGAAATATCTATCTTCTATTTGAGAATTAGCCATTTTTTTAAATTTATAATGTTCGTCTATGCCTGACCATAATAAATAGAAACTTGAAAAGCCATCCAACTCAATAGGCTCAAAAGCGACTACATTGTTTAAAATTAAAAAATGAAGTTGGGTTTCCAAATACTCTAAAATTTCCCAATTGATAAAACGGTTGGTTCCCCTTTAAAAAGTAGAAACTTTATTCTAAGAATTGAAATCCAACTTCTAATTTATAATCTTCCAAACTGTACCACAATTTCCAATTTATTCACTGATTTGTTAGATTGCATCAGCCAAGAATTACTATGAATGAAGGAGGCTGAAAATCAATTGATTTTAAATAAAACCCAGATTAATGAAGGCGCTTGTTTATGAAAAATATGGTTCACCTGATGAGTTAAAATTAGAAGAAGTGGATAAGCCTATCCCAAAGGAAAATGAAGTTTTGGTAAAGGTAAAGGCTGTTTCATTAAACGCCTCTGACATGGAATTTTTGAGAGGGATTCCTATTTATACCAGAGCATGGGGAATGTTCAAACCAAAGTATCAGATTTTAGGATCTGATATTGCTGGAATTGTGGAGGCCGTTGGGGAAAAGGTAGATCACTTTAAACCAGGGGATGAAGTTTTTGCAGATATATTTGAAAGATGGGGATGCCTTGCTGAATTTGTGACAGCTCCTTCAGATAAATTAGTTTTGAAGCCAGCTACCATGACATTTGAGGAAGTTGCTGCAGTTCCACAGGCTGCGGTGGTAGCGCTTCAGGCATTGCGAGATAAGGGCATTACAGAAAGGGGAGAAAGTTCTGATTAATGGAGCTGGGGGAGGAGCAGGGACTTTCGGTATTCAATTGGCAAAACTTTTCGGTGCTGAAGTAACCGGAGTAGATAATACTGGCAAATTGGAATTAATGCGATCTCTGGGAGCGGATAAAGTTATTGATTATCAGAAAGCAGATTTTACCCTAAACCATGGAGAATATGATTTAATAATTGACTTTGTAGCCTATAGATCCATTTTTGACATAAAACAAGCTTTAAGGGAAAAAGGTAGGTATGTAATGGTTGGTGGGGCTTTGAACCGTATTTTTCAGACGCTGATTTTTGGCTCGTTAATCTCTTTGTTTGGTAAAAAGGATTTAGGTATTTTGGGGCACAAACAAAATGAGAAAGATATTAAGTACATCCTTTCCCTCATTGAAGAGAAAAAAATCTATCCTGCTATTGGTAAAGTATTCCCATTAAGTGAAGGTGCTGAAGCTTTCAGTTATCTAATAAATGGTTTGGCTAAGGGGAAAGTGGTGGTTAGGGTACAATAGCCTTTTGTGATTTTAGGTTAAATTGAAATGTTTGCCTAATTTGGTTTCTGTTGAATAGAATGATAAAAGACATTTTAAATGAATGGACCTGACAAACACACCAAATTTCCTTTAAAAAACTATGATCGATTATGTTTTTTGAAGAATATCATTACCAATCCAAATATCATTATTGGTGATTATACTTATTATGATGATTTTGAGGATGTTAAAAACTTTGAGAAGAATGTAAAGTACCATTTTGATTTCACGGGAGATAAATTGATTATTGGTAAATTTTGTATGATTGCCTCAGGAGTTTCCTTCATAATGAATGGTGCCAATCACCTCACAGATGCTTTTTCAACCTATCCTTTTGCTATTTTTGGGAATGGTTGGGAAAATGCAATGGGAGGAAAAGAATAT
>JAHQVQ010000446.1 GCA_019634305.1 Flammeovirgaceae bacterium
GTTTCTCCTGTTTGAGTTTTTAATGGAACAGTTAAAGTTTTCTTATCTCCCTTTCTAAAGAGTGTCACTTTAACTTTATCACCAGGCCTGTGACCTCCAATAATTTCTTGTAACTCAGGAACTGAATTTATTACCTTCCCATCTATTTCGGTGATAATATCACCAGGCTTAATTCCCGCATCTATTGCACTTCCTCCTTCAGTAAGATCAGCCACATAAACCCCTTGGGAAATATTTAGTTTGGAAATATCCACATGGTGTTTATTACTTAATTCTTCAATACCCGGATCAGTAATATTTAAAATACTGATTCCCATAAATGCCCTTTGAACAGCTCCATACTTAATTAAATCTTCTACTACTTTATTGGCAAGATTCGCTGGAACTGCAAAAGAATACCCTGAATATGCTCCTGTAGGAGAGGCTATAGCCGTATTAATTCCAATTAATTCTCCATTTAGGTTTACAAGTGCACCACCACTATTTCCAGGGTTTACTGCAGCATCAGTTTGAATAAAAGATTCAATTGAAGAACCGCCTCCCAAAATCCTCAAACTTCGTCCTTTTGCACTTACAATACCTGCAGTTACTGTAGATTCCAAATTAAATGGATTACCTACAGCAAGTGCCCACTGACCCACTTTTACAGCATCAGAATTACCAAATGGAATCTTTGGCAATCCATCCTCATCAATTTTAATAAGTGCCAAATCAGTAGATGGATCCGTTCCAATCACCTTAGCAGTATACTTTCTTTTGTCATATAAAACAACTTCTAAAATATCAGCATCTTCTACCACATGATTATTTGTAACAATATATCCTTCTTCACTGATAATTACACCTGATCCACTTCCTTGTCTTGGTTGAGGACTTCTACCCATATTTTCATCTTCAAAAAAATGCCTGAAGATGGGCGGAACTTGCTGTATCTGAGTATTTTTCCCTGTTACGGTAGATGTAATATGGACAACAGCAGGCGTAACCACCTCTGCAGTTCCGGAAAAATCAATACCTATTCCATCATTAGAATTATTGAATTTTGCCACTTTTCCTATACTTTGGGCAGGTTTTTCAATAATTACAGTTTTTCCTTCATCTAAATATTTGTAGCCACCTATGGTAATAAGACCTCCCAAAATGGCTGTTCCTAGTGTTTTTGCAATTCCTTTCATAATATGTTATGCTTCAGTTTTAATTTTAAAAAATTTAAATTGAACCAATTCTTTTATGGTTTAAATTCAATTTTCCCCTAGACCAAAAAACTTGGAAAAGAAAATTTTTATAATTCAATTTTAACAATCGTATACGTAAACAAATCGCACTTAGATGGTAGCTAGTGAGTATTTAACAGAATTTAACCGGCTTTTAACGTTCTTTAAAAATTAGACATTCCTAAAAGATCTTCTTTGGATATAAGTCTATTTTTCCTTTTTCCCATCCTTTGCTCAACTGCTGTACCATCCAACTTTCCCATAACTTCCAATGCCATATTGTCTTTTTTTTGATTAAAAACAGACAGTTTGACACTATATTTTATTTCACATTTTTACCGGAAGGCATTTACATCTGTTTTGTTAACAAGGTTTTAATAACAAATCAAAAAAGATAATTTGTCGTAAATTGCTTTAAAAAAAAACCAAAATTACATGAATTATTACATGGTAGATATCAACCTACACAGAGAACAATCACAAAACTTCAAGGAATTAATCCCAAAACAAAAATCCTTTTTCCACAGGTTAATGCATGAGGGAAAGATTTTGGATTATGCATTATCTCTTGATAAATCTAAAATCTGGATCAGTTTTTCAGCTCGCTCAGAAAAAGAAGTATCGGATATTATCTCTAAATTTCCTTTAATAGATTTCTTTGAAGTGGATGTACATCCACTTGCATTTCAAAACAGGATGAATGTCTTAATTCCTAAAGTATCACTTAACTAGGCTTATTTTTTTACCCCTCGCAAGATTTTTTCAACTTCTCATTCAGGAAGTACACCTATCCCTTTACTCCTGCCAATTTTTCTGATTCTCCCTACCTTATCTACTTATGGTTACAGTTTTGTGAAGATTTTTAAACTTCAACACGAAAAAATGTGTTGCAGAAATTAAGATTACAGGTCTGAATAAAAGAACCAATTCTTTCTATTTACTATAATACTACCATGTCATGACTGAAATAAATTTCAAATACAATTCTTCCTTAAGTTTCGAACCTCTTTACAATTACCTTAAAAAGAAAATAAAAAAGAGAAATTGCTCTACTGAATTCTTAATTAAGTCTATTCAGGAAACACTGGATAATCATCCCGAATTAAGAGGCTCTATTACCGATTTATCTATAATGGATGCTCATAAGCCCTTGTTAGACTCCATAATGTCCCTTCTTTTCTCCCCGATTGATTTGGACAGTGAAATTTGTGCGATTATATGCCCTTTCAAGCACCAGACACTCACTCATTCCTCTAAATGGGAAGAATTAATAAGATTTGATGATAAGGATTTAAAAATTAATTCTCAGGACTTTTCAGAATACCATTCCAATAAGGCTATTTATGCCAATAGTGTGATACTTAAAGAAATTTATGGCCAAGAAGTGAATGTCCATAATGAAATAGTATATACTTTAATGGATAAGGAAACAGGTCTGAACAAATACTATAAACTGTTTTATAATAAAGAATTTGTCGAGGTAATTTATAAGAAAAAACCTGCTCCACTTTCTGGGGATGTTTTAAAATTACTTGCTCAAAATATCGATGATATTGAATTATGGGATAAATATATTGATAATGACAATTTTGAGTTTCGAGGTTTTTTGGTAATGAAGCTGGTAGATGTCACTCAAAATGAAATCTTATCTTCCCTAAAATCTGATCTACTTCAAAAAGATACTATCATTTCAAAACCCAAATTCCGAAAGTTAGAATCTAAACTTAGAGAGTATTTTGTCAATCCAGATTTAAAACTAGGAATTATTTCCTTTAGTGGGAATATGAAAGATGGAGAAGTCAAATCAGGACCAAAAATATGGAATAGTATCCTGGATGAGGAGGATATTAACCAATTTACCTGTGAAAAGGGAAAATCGATAAAGAAAGAAGCTTTTGATGGTTGTATCTATCATTTGATGATGGAGGAGGGAAAAACCCAAGTAATTGAAGATTTAGAGAATTATCCCAGGAAATCTCCTATTGAGGAACTGTTATTGGAAAAAGGGATCAAAAGCATGTTGGTATCTCCTTTAATTTATGATGGTCAGGTTTTGGGAGGAATTGAAATTGCCTCAACTAAAAAAGAAGGTGTTGATTGGTCCTCTATAAGTTTTTTAAGAGATATTTTACCTATTTTTTCCCTGGCTGCAAAAAGAAGCCTTGAAGAATTGGAAAGTAAATTACAGGCTTTAATAAAGGAAGAATATACTGCAATCCACCCTTCTGTGGAATGGAGATTTGCCCAGGCTGCTCTCAATAAAATGGACAAACAAGCTAAAGGGGAAATTGCAGATAGCGAGCCTATTGTCTTTAATAATGTTTATCCGATTTATGGTCAATCAGATGTGAGAGGCTCTTCTGTTATTAGGAATACAGTAATTCAGGCAGATCTCATTGAGCAATTAAATCTTGCTAAAAAGGCATTACAAGAAGTAAAAAATCAGAAAAACCTCAAAATTGCTGAGGAAATAATTTTCAGAATTGATAAATCCATTCGCAGTATTTCAGACAAAATAGGTTCAGGAGATGAAACTACAGTTCTTTATTTCATAAAAAATGAAATTGAACCCCTCATTATTCATTTTTACTATTCTAACATTTTATCGGAAGCAGCTTATAATGATTATTTCAGCCATCTTGATGTTGATTTAGGAATCTTATATAAAAGAAGAAAAGCTTTTGAAGATAGCCTCACCAAAATGAATGACACCATTTCTCATTATATTGAGGAAAAAGAAGTTGAAGCACAGGAAGTATTCCCGCATTATTTTGAGAAATACAAAACTGATGGGGTAGAATATAATTTATACATTGGTAGCTCCATCGTTCCCTCCAGAAAATTTGATTTGGTTTATCTGCAAAACCTGAGGTTATGGCAATTGGAACTCACTAGCAAGGTAGCAATAATGGCTGAAAATTTAAAGGCTGAAATGGCTATGCCATTAGACACAACTCATCTGATTCTGGTCAATAATACCCCTATTTCCATAAGGTTTAGAGAAGATGAAAAACAATTTGATGTGGATGGAGCCTACAATATCCGGTATGAAATCATTAAGAAAAGGATTGATAAAGCACATATAAAAGGAACGGATGAAAGGTTAACCCAGCCAAGAAAAATTGCCATAGTTTACGCTCAAGATAAGGAAGCACAGGAATATTTAAGGTATATAGAATATTTGCAGCACAAAGGTTTCTTAAAGGATGAAATCGAAAAGGTTGATTTGGAAGAACTTCAGGGTGTAAATGGATTGAAGGCATTACGTGTAGAAGTGAAAATTCCTGAAAAACCTAAGAAAGATAATTTCCCGAAAAGGGTAATTGAGAAAATTTTTAATGAGGAAGAGAAGGTCTAATTTTTTAGGCTTCTTTCCTTTTTTTAATTCCCGTATTTCGTTCTTATCAATATTTAAAGTTCAACTATTTTTTTGTTGAAACCATCCCTCCTTTTTATTTCAAATTGGAGATTAAATTCCTTTTCCCAGAATCTACATCTGATCTTTTTTTTCTCTAAATTTAAATCTCAAACAAGCTACAACCAAAACAGCTGTAAAAATGACTGAAGCAGAAATATTACTTGTCCAAAAATCCTGGACAGCTATTCATACTAGAAGTGAAATTATTGGGACAAAATTCTATACCAAGTTATTTGAGGTTCAGCCTTTGTTCCAACCACTTTTCCATAGAGATGGAAATGAACAAGCCAAAAAATTAATGCAACTGATTGGCTTTGCTGTCACTAAAATAAAACCAGAAATAGAGAAAGATCAGGCGGTTTCTGCGGTGGGAAAGAGACATATCGCCTATGGAGTAAAAGA
>JAHQVQ010000447.1 GCA_019634305.1 Flammeovirgaceae bacterium
AGGTTAAACGCATGAAAATATTCAAACACTATTTGGAGCTTATGAAGCCCGATTTTATTTTTTAATTCAAAAAATAAAATTATTAAAATCTATTCTAACTTCCTTCTAAGAGCTATCTAAAAGTTTGATGCGTTTAACCTAGAACTCCATTAATAGGAGTCTTGTTTATTATAGCGATATTATCTGGAGTTTTACTCTTTTTTGCCAATGAAAGGCAGCAGGAGAAAATACTAAATTCATATTGTTCTGAATTCGGGTTTGGTGCAAAGTCAATTACACTTTTTAAGGATGGCACATTTCGGTTTAGCTACTATGGGTGTAGTCAAAGTGGTGGTTATTTAGACGGGAATTGGGTATTAAGAGCCAATTTTTTAGAAGTTTATCCTAATATAAAGGATGATTTCCTTGACTCAAAATATAAAAAAGTAGATAACAAACTTGTCCCGGTAAATATTGAAGGAGAAGATTTTATCCTCTGCGAAGATTTTAAAACGCAATTTTATTAAGACGATTAAAAATATAATTTGAGGTCTATTTTTGAATTTAGAATAATTTGAATTACAATTTACTCCCACAAAACTTACAAAATTCCGCATCTATATCATGGCCTTCTCTGGCGCAGTGATGACACACTTGGGTAGTGATTTCTGTTTTATGAGTTTTTACTAATTCTGCTGATACAATTCCTGTAGGAACAGCGATAATTCCATAGCCCATAATCATGATTAATGTGGCAAGACTTTGCCCCACTACCGTTTGAGGAGCTATATCTCCATACCCAACAGTGGTGAGTGTTACTACGGCCCAATAAATTCCTCTGGGAATGCTTGTGAAGCCATTTTCTTTGCCTTCAATGAGGTACATTAAAGAACCCATCAATACGGATAAACTGACGACTACGATTAAAAATACTGTAATTTTAGCCCAACTGGACTTTAGAGCATTTGATAATTGTTTGGCTTCTCCCACATACCTTACTAACTTAAAAATTCTAAAAACCCTCAATAATCTAAATATTCGGATGACCAAAAGGGTGTGAGCTCCCGCAAAGAATATCCCTATATAAGTTGGAATTATTGATAACAGATCAATTATCCCAAAGAAGCTGAAAATATATTTAGTAGGTTTAGTTACAGAAATGGTTCTAGCAATAAATTCGGCTGTGAATAATATGGTAAATGTCCATTCAGTAATTTTTAATAATTGCCCATATTTTATCCGAATTTCTTCTACACTTTCCAGGCAAATAATAAGTACACTTAGAAGAATGGCAATTAATAAAACGACATCGAAAGTTTTGCCCCAATAAGTATCTGCTTCAAAAATTATTTCATGGATTTTTAATCTCCATCCACTTAAATTTTGATTATTATTGTCCTTGGAATCAGTCATATATTGAAGGTATTAGTGTATTGTGAAATTTAGGGTTGAAGTTTCTTTCAAAAAAACTGAGACCTAAAATTCCTTTTTTAAATTTGAATTTACAAAATGGGTATTAAAACCATATTTTTTCTCCTCTTATTATTTTCATTTCATATTCTTTTTGCTCAAAATAATATTCCTGTAGGAACTTGGCGAACACATCTTACTTATCACAATGCTGAGGCCATGACAGTTGCTGATGGCAAAGTTTATTGTTCTTCTGAAAATGGGTTGTTTTATTTCGATCAGCAGGATAAAAGTTTAAATGTTTTATCCAAAGTAAATGACCTTAGTGATATTGGCATTACAAGTATGAATTATTCTTCCATTTACAAAACACTTGTAATTGGTTATCACAATGGAAATATTGATTTGCTTAATGAAGATGGGATAGTCAATATAAGATCGATTCTTAATGCAGAATTTGAAGATAAAAGAATCAATCAAATCTCATTCTTTAAAAACTTTGCTTTTTTATCCACCAGTTTTGGTGTAGCTCAATTGGATATTATGAAGTATGAAATAAAAGAATCATACACACAAATTGGAGAAAATGCTACCCAGATCGAAGTTTTTGCCAGTGCTAATACTGATGACAGTCTGTTTTTAGCATCGGAACAGGGCCTCATGGTAGCCTCACTAGCTGATGGTGTCAATAGAATTGATTTTAACAATTGGAGAACTGTAAATACAGCTAATGTTGGAGGTATTTTCAATGTAGCAGCTCTTGATAAATCCGTTATTTTTACAATAGAAAATGATGGTGTTTACAATTACGAGAATAACACATGGCAAAAGTTATTTGTTGCTGAAAATGAATCATTTCATAATCTTAATGAGGCTGATAATCAGGTGCTTTTGAGTACTTCAGCGGAAGTTTTTGGAATCAATCCAAATCTCTCCATTCAGACATTTGATGGTGCTGAAATTAATACTCCCAAAGAAGCTGGTTATGATGCTACTGGAAACTTGTGGTTTGCTGATCAGGGTAAAGGATTATCGGCCTATGATGGAAATAATACTCAAAATTATATTCCTGAAGGCACTTTTGATCCAAGTAATTTTTCCATATCCTTTTTTCAAAATAAGATACTGGTAACTTCCGGAGGGTACGACAATAAGTATAGTCCAAATGGAAATTACAGTGGATTTTATGTTTTTGAAGATGGTAACTGGACGAATTATACCTCAGTGGCAAATAGGAATCTTGAATTATCCGAAATCCCTGATTTGCCTGATTTGAATTCATTTACTTTCAATGAAATGAATTCTACTGGTTATTTAGGATCATTCGGAAAAGGTTTGCTCCAATGGAATCTTACTGACAATGAATTTAGGAATGTCTTGAGCACTCCTTTCAGGCCGTCTTCCTCGGGAGATACTTTAATAACCGGTGTATTTGCTAATTTTAATGGAACAGTTTGGGTGGCCAATCATGGTGTTGGGGCAGGAGAACCATCTATCCATAGTTTGAATTTGGAAGGAGATTGGCAATCGTATTTTTTTGCGGAACAAGCCAGTCGGTATCCTTTATCTATTCTGGAAGATGACTTTTCCAGTAAATGGATAAGACTTAGCCCTGATTTAGGCGGAGGAATTTTGGTATTTAATGATAATGGAGAATCCAGGTATTTAACAGATAAATTTGGTGAGGGAGATTTACCAAACAAGAATATTAATGCCATGGAAAAAGACCTAAATGGAAGCATTTGGGTAGGAACAGATGAGGGAGTTGCAGAATTTTTCAGTCCTGGATCGGCATTTACGGAAGAAGGAGCCAATGCAGTAACGCCAAGGTTTGAAGGTCGCCCCTTACTTAGTAGTGAAAAAATTACGGCACTTGCTGTAGATGGGGGAAACAGAAAATGGATAGGTTCGAAAAATGGAATCTGGCTATTTAGTGAAGATGGTTCGGAATTAGTTTCATTTTTCGACAAAGACAATAGTCCCTTGCTTTCAAATGAAATAATTGATATTGGGATTCATCCCATTACTGGGGAGGTATTTATTGGGACTAATTTGGGTGTGATATCCTATAGAGGAACTGCTACAGAAGGAGAATCTGGATTCTCGAATGTAAAAATTTTTCCAAATCCAGTTCGTCCAGATTACAATGGGTTAGTAAGTATTTCTGGTCTAAGTCCAAATTCCTCAGTTAAAATAACTGACATTACCGGAAAACTCATTTGGGATACTCAGGCGAATGGGGGGACAGCTACCTGGAATGTAGCCAATTATAATGGGGAGCATGCCAAATCAGGAGTTTACCTAATTTACAGTGCATCAACTGATGGAGAAGAAGCTTTTGTAGGGAAAATTGCTGTTATAGAATAAGTATTTGGTTTACTTTTCTGAAAATTTAGGCTCTTTCATTATGATTTTGGCGATTCATTCGCTTATTTCAAATCTCTCACCTTGTTTTTTTACTCCTTGATACTACATTTGGAGAATTAATCTGAAAATAGCGAAGGCTTATGTACCCTTTAATGATACATTGGTTTTGATGCCAGACTTGTTTCAGATAATTGACTAATTTATAATACAACAAACTTATAATTTAATTTCTTAAACAATGGATGGCAACGCAATTGTATTAACCAGTGGACTGCTGGATACAAAAAACGCAAAAACGGCACATGGATTAATCAGAGGAACTGAACGGTATAATATTGTAGGTATTATAGATGAAAAGTTTGAAGGGCAGGATGCAGGGGAGGTTCTGGATGGTAAAAAGAGAAATATTCCCATATATAAAAGTGTGGAAGCATTCCAATGTGATTCTTCCGAAAAAGCAGATTATTTAATCATTGGAATCGCTACAAAAGGTGGTTATCTTCCTGCTGAAATGGTAGATTATATTAAATCTGCCATTAAGATAGGTTGTTCAATTGTAAGTGGACTTCATGAATTTTTAGAGGATAAGCCTGAAATCGTAGAATTGGCAAAGGTGAATAAAGTAAACCTGATAGATGTCAGAAAACCGAAACCAAGTAAGGAATTACATTTTTGGAATGGCTCAATTAGCAAAGTGACTACTCCGATTGTAGCAGTTATTGGTACTGACTGTAACATGGGTAAAAGAACTACTTCCCGATTTTTAATGGAAGCCATGCGAGAGAAAGGATATAATGCTCACATGATTTATACAGGTCAGACCGGTTGGATGCAAGGTGGGAAATATGGTTTTATTTTCGATTCTACCTTAAATGATTTTATTGCCGGAGAGGTAGAACACGCTATTGTTTCCTGTTTTGAAAATGAAAATCCAGACATCATTTTTCTTGAAGGGCAATCAGCACTAAGAAATCCCAATGGACCATGCGGAACCGAATTTTTAATTTCTGGAAATGCGGAATATACTATTCTTCAACACGATCCAGTAAGAAAATATTTCCAGGGATGTGAGGGATACAAGGTTACAATTCCTACTTTAAAGGAAGAAATTGATTTAATTAAGATTTATAGATCGGAAACCATTGGAGTTACTATCAATACTAAGGAAGTAAATGAGGAGCAGGCTAAAAGTTTTCAGGAAGAAAATGAAAAGGCGTTAAATATTCCTGTTGTCGCTCCATTATTTGATGGTGTAGATAGAATTGTAGAAGCGATAGAAAAGAAAGTCTTAAAGAAATAAACCATAAGCGCTCATAAGAGTATGTTTGAATTTTAACCATTCATCAGGAATAACAAAAATTTAAACATTCTCAAAAACCACATTTAGTTTGCAGCAAATTGAAGATTTTTTACAAGCATTTAGTGATTTGGCATGGGGAACACCCTTATTATTTTTGTTAGTTGGTGGAGGTATTTATTTCACCCTTTATTCCAGGTTTCTTCCATTTAAATATATAGGGCATGCGATTAATGTTTTAAGGGGAAAGTATGATGATCCCGATGATCCCGGAGACATCAATCATTACGAAGCCCTTGCCAGTGCAATTGCTGCAACAGTGGGAATGGGAAATATCAGTGGTGTGGCGGTAGCCATTACATTAGGTGGTCCAGGTGCGCTATTTTGGATGTGGATGAGTGCACTTTTAGGAATTACCACAAAGTTTTTTACTTGTACCCTTGCCATTATGTACAGAGGAAGAGACTCGGCTGGTCATATTCAGGGTGGGCCGATGTATGTGATTATGGAAGGGCTGGGGAAAAAATGGAAACCGCTTGCTGTTTTATTTTCTGTAGCTGGGTTATTTGGTTGTTTACCAGTTTTTCAGGCGAATCAACTTACTCAGGTAGTTAGGGATGTAATCTTAATTCCCAATAGCTGGTTACTTGAAACTCCGGAATTTATGGAATTTATTGGGCCATTTGCCTTATCAGATTTTATTTCCGGTGTTGTCATTGTCATCATTGTATCGTTGGTAATATTTGGGGGAATCCACAGAATTGCCTCAGTGGCTGGTAAAATGGTGCCCTTAATGGTGGTAACCTACGTGTTTGTGGTGCTATATATTTTATTGGTTAATTATGCTTTAATTCCCGATTGTTTTGCTTTAATTTTTTCAGATGCATTTACAGGAAAAGCTGTGGTAGGTGGAGTTGTTGGAGAGGTAATCAGGCAGGGAGTAAGAAGAGCTGCTTTTTCAAATGAAGCGGGTATAGGAACTGCACCAATGATGCATGGAGCTGCAAAAACAAATGAACCAGTAAGAGAAGGTTTAGTCGCTATGTTAGGTCCGGCAATTGATACAATTTTAGTTTGTACAATGACTGCTCTTGCGATTATCGTTACGGGAGTTTGGGAAACCGGAGATGCTAATGGAGTAACACTTACCGCCAATGCATTTAATCAGGCCATGCCACAAATGGGTTCTTTCCTTTTGGTAGGATGTGTGATTATTTTTGCCTTTTCTACTTTATTCTCATTTTCTTATTATGGCACAAAATGTACTGCATTTCTTTTTGGTGCTCAGTACAAGCATTATTATCAATACTTTTATGTAGCCACAATCATTTGGGGAGCCGTTTCCCCAATTAGCTCTGTAATCAATTTAATTGATGGAATGTATGCATTAATGGCCATTCCGACAATGATTTCTGCTTTACTTTTATCTCCAAAAGTGAAAGAGGCTGCTAGGATTTACTTTTCAAAAATGAAAGTACAGATACAAAAAAAGGAGACTTAATTAAATAAGCCTCCTTTCTGAAAAAATATGATTGGACTATTTTTATTTAATCTACCATTACTACTAAATATTTTGAAGAATTCCAGAATTTTTCTGGGCTTAAAATTACCAGTTTAGAAATTTCCTTATCTTCTCCTTCTATTTTATAACTGTCAGCAGGGTGATTTGTAACTAGTTCTGCTTTCTTGCCATTCAAAGGAATTTCTTTAATTTCGGTGATATCAATTTGTTCAAAATTGCTTGTGTTCAAATTAGCATTTAATTGTTTTGAAGCGCCTAATCCTATAATACCACCTTCTTTTGTGATAATTTCCTGAGCTACTAGTTCTTTAGCATTACCAGTTTTGTAGTATGCAGTATTTATTACTGCAGTTTGAGCTTCAATTACTTGCTCCTTTTCTAAAATGGCTTCATCTTTTAATACATTTTCATCATTAAGTGAAACAAGGTTCTGGCTCAATTCTTCTACCGTAATATTCATATTAGTCAAATCTTCTCTTAAGGCAATTATCTCTGTGTCTTTTGCCTCAATTTGAGAAAGGAAATCCTCTTTTAAAGTTTCCATACTCTTTTTCACTTTGGCATTAGAAGCCCAAGCCCATTTCAATTTTTTATCAAGATCCTCAATTTTAGCTCTGTTTTGATCCATTAGGTCATTGATAATGCTAAGGTCTTCTTTTATTCTTTCTCTTGAATCCGTTGATTTACTTTCTGCATTTAATTCAATGCTCGCCTCCTTTTCTCTTATCTCAGCCAAGTTCACGCTAATCTCATTAAATGTTTCCATGAAACTTGTGATTGATGAGTCCTGATCAAGGTTGGCATCTTTTAATTCTTTATTAATCTCTTTTAATGAAGCTACTTCTTGTTCCAACTCTTTATTCTTACAAGAAGAAAAGCCAACTACTACTGCTGCAATTAAAATAAAATTTCTCATTATTTCTGTTTGATTTAATTTCTTGTTATTTGTAAATTCATTGTGATTTACCATTATCGAAAAAATATGCCATTTTGAAATATTGAGGAATATTTAACAGGTAATTATTTGATAGTCAATAAATTATCTGTTAAATATTCTTAAGTATAAGAAATGAAACATGAGCATTTCTGTTGAATTCGGATACATATTGTAGAAAATATCAACAGGAAATATAAAGTGGAATTGGTAAAAAAGGTGGAGAGGTTGTATTCTCCGAAGTTAAAAAAGTACTTGCTTGAGAATGAAGTATTTCTAATTAATAAAAAAAAGAATAAAGAGTGTAAACTCTTTATTCTAATATCAATTCTTCTTTTAATGAATTTATTTTCAAAGTTTCTTCTTCTGATTCCCCATCAGAAGCTTCAGCAAAAAGATAAAGAATCTCTAATACGTCTTCTTTTACTAGCGGATTTGTTTCCAAATAAGCCCTTAGGGTATCTACAAACTTTGGTTCCCATTCTTCCAGGTTGGAAATCAAGAAGTTTAATTCAGCAAAGTATTGGCTTTCCAAACTTTCTCTGGCCTCATCATCAAGGTCATTCTTATAAGTGTCTGCCATGAATTTAGCAAGATATTTTACATATACCCACTCTTCTTCATCAATTATTCCATCACTGGCAACAACTAAAAGAGAAGGGAAAAACAAGACCAGGGTTCCAAACTGATCGCCATTTAACTGGCTTGATTTCACGCCCTGATATTTTTGGTGCAAACTTTCGAATTCTGGTGACTGCATTTTTAAAATTTTACTTTTTGGGAATAGTTCTAAGTTTTATCTGACAAACCAAATTTTTAGGGATTCTGAAAAATTAGTAAAAAGAGGTGTGTCTTTTGAATTTTTTGAATAAAAAATGTCCTCTAAAAAATGAGGCAAAATCATACAATAGAAGCTCTTGAGCCTATTTCAACTAAGTAACGTACCCCCTTTTAAAAAATTCTTTTGAAGAGTGGAATTGAATAATTACTTATTTGCTATAATTTTGCGGCTTATAAGTAGAAAAAAATCCAAAGAAAATATAAAAATTAGCTAATGGCAGCTAAGTACATCTTCGTAACTGGGGGAGTAACCTCCTCTTTAGGTAAAGGAATAATTGCTTCTTCATTGGGAAAACTCCTTCAGGCAAGAGGCTTTTCAGTAACTATCCAAAAATTCGATCCATATCTTAATATTGATCCCGGAACAATGAACCCCTATGAACATGGAGAGTGCTATGTAACAGATGACGGAGCAGAAACGGATTTGGATTTGGGACATTACGAAAGATTCTTAAATTCCCCTACTTCACAGGCTAATAATCTTACTACTGGTCAGATTTATTATAATGTCATTAAAAAGGAAAGAGAAGGTGCTTATTTGGGAAAAACTGTTCAGGTAATTCCTCATATTACTGATGAAATAAAAAGCAATTTTTACAGATTGGGTGAAACTGGAAATTTTGATATTGTAATTACAGAAATAGGAGGTTGTGTCGGAGATATAGAGTCACTGCCCTTTATAGAAGCTGTCCGTCAGGCCAAATGGGATTTAGGGGATCACAATTCTATTGTAATACATCTTACCCTTGTTCCCTATCTTAAGTCTGCCAAAGAGCTTAAAACAAAGCCAACTCAGCACTCTGTAAAAATGTTATCAGAAGCAGGAGTACAACCAAATATATTGGTTTGCAGAACTGAATATCCACTTCCTACAGAAATCAGGAAAAAAATTGCGCTTTTCTGTAATGTGGATGTGAGTTCGGTAATTCAATCTATAGATGCTGAATCTATTTATGATGTGCCGCTGCTTATGAGAAAAGAGCGGCTGGATGAAATAGTAATAGAGAAATTAAAAATTGGAAAAACTGTAGATCCTAATCTGGAAACATGGAAAGGGTTTTTGGGGAAACTAAAGAATCCTACTAAAGAGGTAAATATTGGGATAGTTGGTAAATATGTAGAGCTACAGGATGCCTATAAATCTATTGCTGAAGCAATGGTTCATGCCGGTGCAGTAAATGAATGTAAGGTAAATGTAGATTGGCTACAATCAGAAAATGTTTCATCTGACAATCTTTCCGAAAAATTATCTGGTTACGATGGAATATTGGTAGCTCCTGGGTTTGGTGAAAGGGGAATTGAAGGGAAAATAGCAGCAACATCTTATGCCAGAAAAAACAACATCCCATTTTTTGGAATTTGCCTGGGAATGCAATGTGCAGTAATTGGGTTTGCCAGAGATGTTCTTAAACTTGATAAGGCACACTCAGCTGAGGTCTCTGGTGATACACCTGATCCAATTATTGATTTGATGGAAGATCAGAAGAACCTTAAGCAAATGGGAGGAACGATGAGACTAGGCGCCTATAGCTGTAAATTGAAGAAAAATTCTTTGGCCAACCAGGTGTATGGTAAATTAGAGATTAGTGAAAGACATCGCCATAGATACGAATTCAATAATAAGTATTTGGAGCAATTCGAAAAAGCGGGAATGATTCCATCAGGTATTAACCCGGATACTGGCTTGGTAGAAATAATGGAAGTGAAAGGGCATCCGTATTTTATTGGTTCACAATTCCACCCTGAATTAAAAAGTACAGTCGAAACTCCACACCCTTTATTTGTATCATTTATTAAGGCTGCTATTGATTTTAGAAAGGGAGCGGAAGGAGCTAAATAAATAAGACTTAAAAAATTAAAGAAAAACAATAGTTAAGTAAGTAGCAGTACTTACCCGGATTTCGATAATTAAAAAGTAATTTTGTAGACTTTGTGAAAAAACAGTTTTGTGGGACTGTAATATATACCAGTGTTTAAGCACTAATACCACGCTAACTAAAAAATTTCAAATTAATTGAAGTTAAAGTTTTAGGAAATCCACTGGGGTTTCTGCAAAAAAATTAAAAATGGATAAAAACAATTTAACAGGGTTATTATTAATATCCCTGCTTCTAGTAACCTACTTTTATTTCTTCTCACCAGAGCCGCCTCCGGCTCAGCCTCAGGGAGAAAACCAGGTAACAGTGGTTGACTCTACCAATCAAACCAATCCGGCTGCTAAACAGGAAATAGCTCCTGAAGTTGTTTTGCCAGATTCAGTACTTCAGGCAAAGTTTGGTTTTTTTGGATTGGCAATGTCAGGAGAAGCCCGTGAGTTTATGCTGGAAAATGAAGATGTAAAATATACATTTACCTCTAAAGGTGGTATTCTTAAAGAAGCCATACTGAAAAATTATGTAACTAATGAAAAAGAAACCTTAGTGCTGATTGATGAACACTCTCACAAAATATCTGAGTTTCTTCCCAACAATTCAGGGCAACCAGTTGATTTAAATCAATTGTATTATGAAGTAGAGAAAAGAAGTAATACCTCTTTAGTATTTCGTATTAGTGCAGAAAATGGTTCTTCATTAGAAAGAATTTATTCCCTTGAAGAAAAAGGTTTTGTTTTAAATTATGATTTGAAATTTAATAACCTTGATGGTGTTGTGGGAGGTGGTCCTATCAAATTGGTTTGGGATCAAAAAATGAAAAAGGTTGAAAAAGACCTTGACCAAAGTAGACAGCGATCAACTGTTAATTATTATATGGTTGATGAAAGTTTTGATTATCTTTCTGAAACTTCCACTGATCCGGAATCTGCAGAATTGACTACTCCTGCCAAATGGGTATCAATGAAACAAAAATTCTTTAATTCAGCCATTATAACAGACGATAAATTTGAGAATGTAGTGGTAAGTACCATCGTTGATGAAAGTGATTTAAACACCGTAAAAGATGCTCAAATATCACTTGAGATTCCTTTAACCTCTGTAAAAGCTGAAACAGCTAATTTACGATTTTACTATGGTCCCAATGATTATGATATTTGTGAAACTGTAGCCCCTTCATTTGAAAGAAATGTTTACTTAGGTTGGAGTCTATTTTCTTCCATCAATTTATACCTGATTATTCCAGTGTTTGAATTTCTAGAAGGTTATATTTCTAACTATGGTATCATTATCCTAATTCTTGTTTTCATTGTCAAAACCTTATTATTTCCCCTTACTTATAAGTCATACATCTCTATGGCCAAAATGAAAGTTTTGAAGCCGGAGCTTGATGAGCTAAAAGCCCAGCATGGGGAAGATATGACAAAAATGAATCAGGAACAGATGAAGCTTTACCAGCAAGTAGGGGTGAACCCGATTAGTGGTTGTATCCCGATGGTATTGCAACTTCCTGTATTCTTGGCAATGTTTAACTTTTTTCCAAATGCAATTCAGCTAAGGCAGGAAGGATTTTTATGGGCAACAGATTTATCAACCTATGATGCCATAATGCAACTACCATTTACTATTCCGGCTTATGGTAGCCATGTGAGTTTATTTACACTATTAATGACTATTTCTCAGATTGCTTATACTTATTATAACAATCAGATTAATACAGCGGCAGCACAAGGGCCAATGAAATCAATTGGATATGTTACTCCGGTGATGTTTATGTTCTTCCTAAATAACTTTGCTTCTGGTCTAACTTATTATTATTTCCTTAATAACATGATTACAATTGGTCAGCAATTAGTGATTAGAAATTTCATTGATGATAAGAAAATCAGACAGAAATTAGATAATAATAAAAAGAAAAATAAGGATAAGAAAAAATCCAAGTTTCAACAAAGGCTTGAAGATGCTATGAAAAACCAGGAAGCTCAGAAGGGTAAGTCTATTGCCCAAAGAGCGAGAACAAAGCCTAAGAAATAAACAAGAGTTTTTGAACATAAGAAAACCTGTAAATCTAATTTGATTTACAGGTTTTTTTGACTTTTATAGAAGGGGTAACAATTCTTTAAAAATGAAAGGATAGGGTACTTGTCAAGATTTGGAAGTTGAAGAGGAGAGAAAATTTTAGAAAGGATTATAAAAAATAAAAAGTATGCAAAAAATTCGCATACCTTTTAACCTTAACCAATAAACAACACATAAAATAAACACATGCTTGCCACAAGTGAAGGAATTGAACCTCCGATACCAACTGTGCATTGAAAAGTTGCACTACTCGCAGTTTTTTTTGTAATTATCTAATACAAATTTAAAAGAATCACCTGATTATTAAAAATATTTTAAATATTTTAGTGAAAATTTTTATATTTTTTATAATTCAGCTCTTATTTTTGACAAAAAATCAATATTCAACTAAAAAATGAACAAAAATTTAGAGATTGACAATGTAGATATAAAGATCCTTTCAGAACTAATGAAGGATGCTAAAACGCCTTATACTGAAATTGCTGAAAGAATATATGTCTCTGGTGGAACCGTTCACGTGCGTATGAAGAAGATGGAAAAGATGGGGATTGTAAGAGGTTCTTCCTTAAATATCGATTTTGGAAAGCTTGGTTATGACATCACTGCATTTTTAGGTTTATTCCTGGAAAAAAGTTCATTATATGAGGATGTTTCAAAGGAGTTATTGAAAATACCAGAGGTACTTACAATTCATTATACTACAGGTAACTATAGCATATTCGCAAAAATCACCTGTAAGGATACCAACCACCTAAGGGAAATTCTGCATAATAAAATCCAAAGTATACCTGGAGTAGTGAGAACAGAAACAATGATCTCACTTGAAGAAAAAGTAGATCGTCCTTTGATGTTAAAATAGACAAATAATAAGGGAATCCTATTGTGTAGTATAAAACAATACACAATAGGATTCCAAACCTATCAATTTGGAAAATCCCCAAAATCAATAAACACAAATGCCTGATAAAGAGGGCTTACTCTTTATAAAACATAAAATCTTTTAAGTTGTAAGTATTAAAGAGGTTAATTTATTTGCCAAAAGAGGCTTCCTGAATTTCAGGAGAATAAATTATTTCTTCAATTTGGCTGGCTTTTATTTTGGTGGATGCTGGTGAGATGAATTTGTTAGTAGTTGAGCTTTGGGCATTTAAGGTTTCTGATTTCTTTACAAAAACCTCTTTTGTAGCTTTATCAGTTTTGAATTTCCTGGAAATGGACTTTACCGTTACAAAAGCGAACATTCCCCCAATTATCAAGAAAGTAAGAATCTTTTTCATAATTGTAGTTTTAGTTTCTTGGAACGTTCTTACAAATTAAGTTTTTTGTAGTGCTATTCCAAGAAATTATATTATTTTTTTCTGAAAACTATTTTAATTGGTACTCCTTCAAACTTAAAATGCTTCCTTATATTATTTTCAAGGAACCTTTCATATGGAATTTTAATGTATTTTGGATGATTACAGAAAAAGGCAAAAGTGGGTGTCTGGGTTGGTAACTGAGTAATATATTTAATTTTAATATACTTCCCTCTATGCGCTGGAGGTGGATATCTTTCAATTTCCTTCAGCATGATTTCATTTAGAGATGAGGTGGTAACCTTCCGCTGTCTGTTTTCATAAACTTCGGTTGCCTTTTCAATGGTTTTGAATATCCGTTGTTTGGTCATTACAGAAGTGAAGATAATTGGAGGATAATCATTTGGAGCAAGTTTTTGTTTGATACCATCCTCAAAATTTTTAGCTGTATTATTTTCCTTATGCATCAGGTCCCACTTATTTACCATAATTAGCAGTCCTTTTTTATATTTTTGAATCTGGAAAATAATATTTAAATCTTGTGCTTCAAGTCCCTTAGTAGCATCAAGCATCACAATACAGACATCCGAATTTTCAATGGCATTGAGTGCTCTTAGCACCGAGTAAAACTCTATGTCTTCCCGCACTTTAGCTTTTTTTCTAATTCCTGCAGTATCAGTTATGATAAAATTTTTCCCGAATGCTGTATAATGAGAATTGATGGAATCTCTAGTAGTTCCAGCAATATCAGTTACAATACTTCGACTTTCGTTGAGCAAGGAATTAACAAAGGAAGATTTTCCTACATTTGGTCGTCCTACAATGGCAATTCTTGGGATATGGTCTTCAGGCTGTTCCACCAACTCTTCTGGGAAATGCGATACTACTTTATCAAGTAGATCTCCCGTTCCAGAACCGTTCATTGCCGAAATAGGATAAATGTCTCCCATACCCAAACTATAAAAATCACCGGCCATGTGTAGTCTTTCTGTATTATCAGCTTTATTGGCCACCATATAGACTGGTTTTTTTGATTGCCTGAGTACATTGGCAAAATCATCATCCATGCCAGTCACTCCGGAATCACAATCAACCACAAATAAAACTACTGTAGATTCTTCTATGGCGATTTTCACCTGATCTCTGATAGCTCCTTCAAATACATCATCACTACCTTCAATGTATCCACCTGTATCAATAACTGTAAAGTTTTTTCCATTCCAAACAGCCTGACCATAATGGCGGTCTCTTGTTACCCCACTTTCATTATCTATGATTGCATCTCTTCGCTCTACCAGCCTGTTAAAGAATGTTGATTTACCAACATTTGGCCGTCCTACAATTGCCACAATATTTGCCATGGTTACTTTTTAAAATGTTCTAAAGTTGTTGATTAACAAATCGGATAGTTAGATAGTTAACCTGAAACAAAACAAAAATACTGTCAGGTTTAATTCAGGGTTTAACTGATTTTTTCCGAAATAATATTAGGAATGTTGGTTGAAAGGATGGGGTCTTAGTCTAATACTTTTGGAACTTTAAAATACTCATCGTCATGATCTGGAGCATTTTTCATTCCTTCTTCTCTTGCCAAAGCATTGTGAGGAACATCTTCTCGCATGATGTCCTGTTCCATAGTCATGTGAGTGAGAGGATCAACTCCTTCAGTATCAACTTCACTTAGTTTATCTACCCACTCAATAATTTCGTTCATGCTTTTCAGCATTTTGTTTTCACCATTTTTATCAAAGTATAATCTTGATAAATGGGCAATTTTCTCTATGGTACTTTTCTCAATCTTCATTTCTTAATAATCCGATTTTATCCACTCAATAAAAATATCGACCTATACAGTTTTCACATTTCCAGTGTCAAATGTAATCTTATCAGGGAAATAAGTTTTTAATTCTCCTTTAATTACTCTTTTCACTTTTTCCTTTAAAAGATCAATATCATTAAGTTTCATTCCTTTTGTTTCAATAGGTTCATGGTAGATCACTTTTACGGGCTTCCACTTCAACCTTGTTGAAATATCGTACAAAATTATCCAATTATATGGAATAGTTACAGGAACTATAGGTATTTGTTTTTCAATTGCTATTCTGAATGGACCATCTTTAAATTTTTTGAGGTCAGGATAGTTCATTGTATTGATGCCGCCTTCTGGGAAAATAAGTAGGCTATGTCCTTTATCTACTGCTTTTTTAGCCAATTCGAAAGAACGATAACTGCTTTTTATACTGGCCCTATCAACCGGAATATGAATTTTTTTAAACATATATCCGAACCCGGGAATTTTACCTAAAGAGCTTTTTCCCACAAAAACTACAAAAGCTGGAGCCGAAATGCCGATAATTGGAATATCCAGATAGGAATTGTGATTGGGGCAAAAAACATAAGGTTGCCCTTTTTTAATTTTATTATCCCAAATTATTTTCACAGGCATAAGGGCACTTGTAAACACAAATCCTGCCCAAAGCTTATTGATAAAATTGGCAAAGCTATGCCATTTCGGTACCTGGGCAATGATGAAAAACAAGGGAAATACCATAATATAAAAAAAACAAAAGCATATTAGGCCCCAAAAAGCGTATATCGTTTCGAATATTCTTCGCATTAATTTGAATAGTGGTTGAATAAAAAAATTACCCCTTGAATTAGTAATGTACTTTTGTATCAGGATTTTGTGATAACCGACAATTATCAGGGTTCAAAATTAGAGAATTCATTTAAATAATAAGATAAGGATGGGAAGTTAGTAATTGAACTAATTGATATTTTCCAGACTTCTTGCATATTCCTCAATCGAAATTTCTGGTTTCCCTAATTCATTCCAGGTATTTTCCGCTAAAAATTCTTCTTTATAATTATTCAGAGCTTCGGAAATAAATAGTCCATACTGCAATCTGGCTGAAAAAAAACTGAATATCCTGAATAACCAAATTGGGAATTGTTTAATATTTAACTTTTTGGGGTAATGGGAAGTGAATTTTTTAGCTGCATTTAATAAAGTTAATCCTTCCAATCCCTGAACAAAAAATTCTTTGTTTTCAGAATGATGAATTTTAAATGACATAGCCACCTGCCTGCCATAATCCTCAGCAGCAATCCAGTACATTGGATATTTAGATTCACCCAGAAGCATGATGTTTTTCCCTACTAAAAGTTTTTTATCAATAGTTTCCATAAAGGATGATGGATAAAAAATGGTATAAGGAATTTCCTGATTCTTTATCAGTATTTCAGCTTGCCTTTTTACCTCAAACACCCACCAATGGCTATAATCCTTTAGCATAGAAGAAAGATAAATCACCTTTTTTACCAAAGAATATTTTACGGCTTTATAGAAATTTTCCAATCCCTGCAACTCTGAGTGAAATTCAGACTTTCTTTCC
>JAHQVQ010000448.1 GCA_019634305.1 Flammeovirgaceae bacterium
CGTTTGTAAAACCGATCTCATCAGATTTAAATAATCCTTTTCCTGAGCAAAAGCCACATTTCCAAAAACGGAAATCAATAAGGTGAGTATTAAAAAATATTTTTTTAGAAATGAAAATTACTAGGATTTCCATTTTTAGGAAGATATAATTTTCTTCATTCGAAAATTATTTAGTTCAACACCTTTCACTAGTTTTGATTGCTTTTCTTCTACTTCAAAACCCATCCTTTCAAAAAAGGGTTTGGCTGTAATGCTGGCTTCAGTTGTGAGTATTTCTGTTCCAAGTTCTAATGCCTCTTTCTCAAGCAATTCATAAAGCATTCGACCAACTCCTCTACCCTGGAAATCCTTATGAATATAAAAAAAGTCTACCAGGGAATGGGCAACCAAAGTAGCAAATCCAGCTAGTTTTTCTACATTAAAAGCCAAAACAGAATAGGAGTTACTCATCCGATCGTCCCATTTTTCCAAATCAAATTTCTCAGGAGCCCAGACATTTACTTGTTCTTGGGAATAATCCCTAATATTAATGGTATGGATAGTATCATAAAAAAGTTGTGTAACTTCCTTAAGATCTTTCTTGCTGTATGTTCTAAAAATCATATTATCATTAAAAAACTAAAATAGTGAACCCTGAATGCCTTGATTTAAAAATTTGGGTGAGACAGGAGTCTCTAGAGCTTTTGAGTTTAATTCCTTTACCAGAAAATCTGCTAATTCCGGGCAAAGCACATCTTCTGGTTCATGGGTAAAAAAATAAACCTGAGAAGCACCTTTATCAATCCATTCTTTTAGCTTTTCCACCCAATAACCAATTCGTATAAAATCAGTTTCGTGAAGGCTATTTCCTACAAATCGCAACATTACATTTCCAGTAGTTAATCGCTGATGCAAGACATCTCTTCTTCCGGCAACATCAGTGATCACTGTTAGAAAATTCCTTGATTCCAAAACTTTACAAACTACCTCAAAATCAGCCTGTTCCTTAAACCAGGACGCATGCCTAAACTCTACTGCCATTTGATATCCTATTGGGAAGTTCTCTATAAAACTGATCAATTTCCCGGCTTCATTAGTGGTAAAATTAGGTGGTAATTGTAAAAACATACAGCCCAGTTTTTCCCCTAAAGGCAAAAAAGCATCACAAAATTCCTGAATTAATAAATTACAATTGCCAAGCCTTCGATAATGACTAATCTGGCTGGAAATTTTTGGACAAAACTTAAAATAATCAGGGGTGACAGTAGCCCATCGCTCAACCACCTCCCTTTTGGGAGTGCTATAATAAGTTGTATTTAACTCTATCGTAGAAAAATTCTTTGCATATTGAGTCAAAAAATCTCTAGGTTTCAAACCTTTTGGGTAGATCTTACCCACCCATTCTTTGCAAGACCAGGCAGGACATCCAATCAGAATTTCACTTTCTTGAGGTTTTAGTTTCCCTAAAATTTTCTGTGTACCAACCGAATCGGGAGGAAGGCTGAAATCTACATGGCTGATATCTTGAAGTTTTCCAAATTCCATTTAAATTATAATCTTTTAATTGTGTTCTCCTAATTATTTGGCTTTCTGGTTTGCCAATTCATTTATCCTTCTATCTTCGCCCTGAAAGTTAGGGTAAAATTAAGAACACAACAAAAAGGAATAGGTTTAAAGAACTTAAAATAATAAGATGATAAAAGGAGTAATATTCGATATGGATGGGCTTTTGGTGGATTCCGAGCCATTTTGGAGAGAAGCTGAAATAGTAGCTTTTGCTGAAGTTGGATTAAACTTAACCCATGAATTGTGTATGCAAACTATTGGGCTAAGAATAGATGAAGTAGTGGTGAAATGGCACAAAGAGCATCCATGGGATAATAAATCACTTAAAGAAGTGGAAGACGATATTCACGATAATTTTATTCAATTGGTGGAAAAAGATGCAAAACCCAAAGAAGGGGTCCAATACATTCTTGAATTTTTTAAGGCGAAAAATTTTAAGATCGGGTTAGCTTCTTCATCTCATCTTAGAATAATAAATGCCATGTTGAAAGCCCTTGATATCACCAATTATTTTGAAGTAATTCACTCTGCTGAAAAGGAAGAATATGGCAAACCCCACCCAGCTGTTTACATCAATGCAGCAAAACAATTAGGAGTTTTGCCCGTGGAAACTATGGCTTTTGAAGATTCTTTTACCGGATTAGTTTCCGCCATGGCAGCCCGAATGAAAACAGTCTCTATTCCAGAAAAGGAATTTAGCCATCTGGCAAAATTTGATGTAGCAGACATTCGCCTCAATTCACTTTTAGAGTTTAAAGAAGAGCAGTTTGATTTCCTTATGAATAAATAATTTAAGGTGATTTTCAAGCATTTTATTACATTTTTCAGAATGAAAACAAACTTTCAATTTATATATCTTCCTTTCATTCTTTTATTCTTTCTTTTCTCCTGTGAAAGTTTAAAAAAGAAGAATAAAAAAGAAAAAGAGAGTACAAACAATCAACTTTCCAGAATTAAAATAGATCAGGAAAATCCTTTTTATTTTACCTTCAATGATTCTACAGTTTTGTTACTTGGAGCGAGTAATGAAGATAATTTGTTTCAGGTAGATATGTTTTCTGCTCAACTGGAATTAATGAAAAGTTTTGGAGGAAATTATGTAAGATGTACCATGAGCAGCCGGGATTTTGGGAATCCGTGGCCACATGAACAACAACCCAATGCCTTGTATGATCTTACGAAATTCAGAGAAAATTACTGGAGCAGATTCGACAAGTTCCTCCAACTGACTGCAGCCCTTGAAATAGTAGTACAAGTTGAAATTTGGGAACCATGGGATTTTTATAAAGCCACAAATGCCTGGAAAAAGAACCCTTTTCATCCTTTAAGCAACAACAATTATACTGTCGAAGATTCTGGCTTACCAACATTAATAAATTACCTTCCTAATGAAAAAACTCAACCTTTTTTCAAAACAGTTCCTGCACTGGATAACAACACTAAAGTTCTTGATTTTCAACAATTATTTGTCGATAAACTGCTCTCCTACTCCCTGAAATATCACCATGTTTTGTATTGTATCAATCACGAATCAAATGCGAGTTTTGAGTGGGGAAAATATTGGGCAGGCTATATCAAACAAAAGGCAGAAGAAGAGGAGAATGAAATTCTGGTAACAGATATGATTGACAATTGGGATGCTTCTGATGGAGAGATTACAAATACCCAAAAGCCTAATCAGGATGAACAACCAAACACCAACTCTATTCCTTATAAAAGTTTTGTTGAAAACCCGGAAACATATGATTTTTCAGAGCTTTCCCAAAACAATATCCAGACAGGAGAAGTCCATTATGCTACTACTTTAAATTTCAGGAATAAACTGATAAAAGCAGGAAATCCGATGCCAATGACTTCTATAAAGGTTTATGGAGGGGAACTGAATGATGAAATTTATGGAGGGTTTTATGATGGACCTGAGCGATTTTGGAGAAATATTTTTGCAGGTCAGGCTGCTGTAAGGTTTCACAGACCACCAGCAGGATTGGGAATGGAAAAACTAGCGGAAGTAAATATCAGAAGTGTGCGATTGTTGGAAAAAGCCTTTTCCTTCCACCGGTCCAAACCACTCAATGATTTGTTAAAAGATCGAACCGAAAATGAAGCTTTCTGTTTGGGCATTCCAGGTGAAGCCTATGCACTTTATTATCCTGGATGTGGAGAAGTTAAAATTGACATAGGAGATTTTTACGGAAAAGTTAAAATCACCTGGCTAGACATCCTGAATGCAAAATGGGATCCATCAGTTTTTGTAGAAGGACAAGGAGAAATCAACCTCAAAAGCTCTTGTGAAGGCAAATGGGCAGTTTTGGTGGAATTAGTAAAATAAATTAGAATGCTACAACTATACACTAAATGTAAAAAATGCAGAAAGGAAATTATTTTTTTTCATTTGCCTCAGATAGATTTAAACTCACCAAAAATCAAGGAGAAACAATACAATTGACTTGTAAAAAATTGTCACACTAAAGAGAATTATTATGTAAATGATATTAACGCTGAAGGCTACAAAATTGTTAATTTGTTAGCCTTATTTGTATTTGGAACTATTGGCATCTGGATTTTCATTTGGGACTTTCTTTTTAGATTAATTAATGTATATGTTATTGGAGAATTAATTGCAATTACTATTATTCCTTCCTCATTTTATATGGTATTTCAATATTCTCAAAGAGAGCGTATACGATATTTTAACCTTAAAATTTATATTTAGAAAATCTCGACAAAAGCTGACGAGATTTATTAACATACCATCATTACACATTTAAATATGGAACCTTTTTCCAATTTCCTATCTTTGCATAAAAAATGATATTCTTAAAAAATGGCAAGAGTAATTATTGGGCTTTCCGGGGGAGTGGATTCGAGTGTGGCAGCACACCTTTTAATTGAACAGGGGCATGAAGTGATTGCTTTGTTTATGAGGAATTGGCATGATGAATCGGTGATCATTAGTGAGGAATGCCCCTGGATCGAGGACAGTAATGATGCTTTGATTGTAGCCGAAAAGTTGGGAATTCCCTTCCAGACTATTGACCTGAGCAAGGAATATAAGGAAAGGATTGTGGATTATATGTTTGGGGAATATGAAGCTGGTAGAACACCAAATCCGGATGTGTTGTGTAATCGGGAAATTAAGTTTGATGTGTTTTTGGACACAGCCCTGAAATTGGGCGCTGATTTCGTAGCAACTGGTCATTATTGCCGAAAAGAAACCATTGAAGAAAACGGTAAGGAGGTCCACAAGTTACTTGCAGGAAAAGATAACAATAAAGATCAGAGTTATTTCCTTTGCCAATTATCGCAGGATCAGTTGGCTAAAGCCATGTTCCCTATTGGTGAATTGACAAAACCAGAAGTGAGGAAAATCGCCAAAGAGCTGGATTTAATTACAGCCGAAAAGAAAGATTCTCAAGGATTATGTTTTATCGGAAAGGTGAAGTTACCAGATTTTCTGCAACAACAATTGAAACCTAAAAAAGGCAAAATTCTGGAAGTTCCTGCAGATGCTGAAAACTTCAATCGTCCAGTTGTAAATTTTGAAGAAACAGTAGCTTCAGGAGCTTTAAAAACTGTTTCTGCGCCTTTTGAATATGCATTAACAGATGGAAAAGTAGTAGGAGAACATCAAGGTGCACATTATTTTACCATAGGTCAGCGAAAAGGGATGAATGTGGGGGGAACACCAGAGCCATTATTTGTGATTGGGATCGATGTTAAGGAAAATATTATCTATACCGGGCAGGGGAAAAGCCATCCCGGACTTTATAGAAATGGGCTTTATATCAAAAATAAAGATGTGCACTGGGTCAGGCCAGATCGTACATTGCAACCTGGAAAAATCGCTTCCTTTTTAACCCGAATCCGTTACAGACAAGACTTAGAGGAATCTACGCTCTATATGGAAGAAGATGGTTTATACATCATTTTCAAAAACCCTCAAATGGGCATTACCCCCGGTCAGTTTGCTGCCTGGTATGATGGTGAAGAACTAGTGGGTTCAGGGGTAATTGATTGATAAAAAGGCAGGGTGTCCTAGAAACAAACCCTGCTTAGGTTTTTTTATTCTGGGAATAGAATTTTTCTGTTCTCAGATATTTTTTACCATAGGTATATCTTTATATCCATCGTCTTACTTTCGATTTATATATTTAATATTCAGAGCCAAAAGTTTTCTCCATAGTCCTTTCTTCATTGGGAATATAGAAATTATTCGAAACTATAAAAAAAAGCAAACATCCAATTATTGGAAGAATTGAGCCTAAGATAAACCAAACACCAATTAAGCTTATTGTGAAGCCTAGATAAATAGGATTTCTACTAATTTTAAATAATCCATTAGTTACAAGTTTCCTCGGTTTTTTAAAAGTGTGTATTTCTGTATCCATTTTTTCAAATTGTTTTCTAACCTTTATTGTGATAACAATTCCTGTTATAATTAAAAAAACACCTAGGTAATTGAACAGTTTAGGAATAATTTCCTGAATTACAATTAGATTTCTTACCACAACCATAATGACAATACAGCATAAGAAAAGAAATGGTGGAATTATTTTTTTCATACCTTGATTTTTTATTGTTTCCACAAAGGTATTTGGTAGGCAATCCAGTTACATTAACATAGGTTTATGAATTCATTTTTTTTCTAATCCTACTTAAAGCAATCGAGGTAATTCCTAAGTACGATGCAACCATATATTGTTTAACCCTGTTCTCTACATTCGGGTATTCTTCCAGAAATATTCTGTATCTGCTTTCTGCATCTAACAATAAAAATTCCCGTTCTCTTTTTTCTTTAATCGCATATCCCTTTTCTAACATTTTTACTAATAGCAAATTCCATTTAGGATTTTTCTCTCTCAATCTTTGCCAGTTGTTATATGAGATCACAAGTACTTTTGCATCTTCTAAAGCTTCTATGAAGAAAAAGGAAGTTGTTTTTGCAATCATAGCCGAATAAGAACTGATAAAATGCTGTTCCGGCATAAAGACTTTTGTGAATTCTTTCCCCTCTTCTGTAATATAGACGTATCGAAATAAGCCGTTTAACACAAATCCAAATTCAGTAGGAATTTGTCCTGCTCTAATAAAATGAGATTTAGGTTTAAAGGTTTTAATTCTGGCTATTTGAGTAAATTCAGCAATTTCTAATTCGGTTAAATTGATTAATTCTCTTATCGAATTTGCAAATTCTATTGTCATTTTTCAATTAATTACCAAAGTCTAGCTTCCTAGGCTTTACCTAAGTTTATTTCTATAAAACTATCTATTTCTAGCTTCCCTTCAACTAAAGCTCATTAGCATATGGATTTTTAGCGCCAACTACTTGCTTTTACCTCAATTTCAGAAAGTTTTTGAAGTATTCGCTATAAACAATTCTCCAAGGTATAATCAATAGATTAAGTATAATTCCTGCTATACAAACCCAAAGAAAAGAGTTGAGATCTTCATCCAACATTCCTGCCTTTTTAGCAGGTAGGTAAGTTCCAATAATCCAAGCTAATTTGTACAGTAACTGAAGTAATAATATTGGTATAAATTTCAACGGGAATCTTATACCAAATAAGTTAAGCAGTGAAAAGGCAGCCCAAAAACTGATTGTTACACCAGCTAAAGTATCCATTTGTTCCTCTGGGAAAAAAATTATTGACCAGTTATCAAATGCCAGGCTAATGAAATTCAGAAAAAAGAGACCTCTCATAACATGAAGTCTCCATTTTGGAACTCTAACATAATTATCGGATGCACTATCAGTTGTTGTAGCAAAGTTTTCTTTCATGGTTTGAATTTAATTGTACACTTTTTTCATTTAGATACCTAGAATTCCCAATTGGTTGTATTATTCTTTCCAAATTGTTACACTTATATCCTTTCAGTAAGTGCTTTTCATTCGGAAGAATGAAGATTAACGCTACAGATTTCTTTCAATTTTTATTGTTCGTTTTCCAATATGGGAATTAAATATTTCAACAAAATTTTAAAAGGTAGCTTTCCTCTCCAGTTTCCATAATTGCTCCCAGTAAAAACTATTTCCGCATCATAATCTTTAAGTACCATCATATATTGACCTCCATTGCCAGATGCAAATAATACTTCAGTTTTGATATCCCCATATTGCAATTTTTCTCTATACCAAAAATAGCCGTATTTAGCAGTTGTATATTTTGCATTTCTCGTTCTGGAAAACCGAACAAATGACATTTCCACATCTATTTGGCAAAGAGTGGATTTCTCTATCCACTCTTTGCTGACAATCTTTTTTCCATCCCAAGTACCTTTATTATTTACTAATTGAGATATTTTGATCATATCCAAAGGTCTCATAAAAAATGACCCAGCCGACATTCCCCTCCCTTTTGGAGAGATCGTCCATTTATATTGTTCAATTTTCAATGGTTCAAAAAGATATTCCTTGGCAAAATCCATAATGGTGCTTTCGCTTGTTCTGGCTATTAGTTCACCAACCAACATAGGTTCAACTGATGTATAAGCCCAATTTAATCCTGGTTGGTGCCTAAGTGGTATATCCAATATGAAACCAATCCAGTCCTTTGTATCCCACATTTCTGACTCACAGTCTGGGCCTATATCAAAAAAACCTTCACATTGCAATCCCGATTTCATCTCTAGTAGGTTCTTCACCGTTATTTTACCTCTATCATCATTTTTCCATTCGGGGAAAAATTTGTCAAGGTTGTCGTTGATATGAAATAATCCCTGATCTATGGCAATTCCAGCCAATATACTTGTTACCGATTTAAAGGACGAGCGAGTATCATGCTGACTGTTCTTTTTAAATCCATTAAAATACTCTTCTATCAGTATTTTGTTATTTTTTGAAACAACTATTCCATCGATGTTCGGATATTTATCTGCTGCAATAGCTTTTTTGAGGTCAGTCAGTTTACTATTTGTCAATTGCTGACTATGACAACCATAGCTGAAAAACAAAAAAGCAATTATAATGGTGGTTATTATTTTTCTTTGTTGATTCATTTTTATGTTACTATCCAGCTAAGATGTTATTAATACGCCTAAAAATAATTGATTGCATAAGTCTTTGCAAATACCTCTTAAGGCTAGGGAATTTTAAAATTTGTTAGCAGTCGTGCTATTTCCAGTTTTATAGATATCGGTTTTTTATTAAGGCTCGAAATAGTATGAGAATTAGCATTAAAGGTTAATAAAGGGTTACATCTAACTCATTTATTCCATCTTCCAGTTCAGGAATGTAAAACCAATTCGAATAAATTCGAGCTACTTTTCTTTATTAATCATTAGATGTTCATGTCCTTTACCAGCATATTGGCTTTGCTTTATCCAAACTTGTAGCAAGTTCCAGGTGTA